>JAFDCW010000941.1 GCA_019312705.1 Deltaproteobacteria bacterium | reverse complement strand
GACCGCCGTCATTGAATCGCCGATGCCCGACTCATGGCTGCAGCGCGGTCGCCGCTGTGGCCGAAACCGGGGCCGATGGGTCTGCGATGGCCCGCTTCGGGCGCCCCGTCCCCATGGCGAAGCAGCCGCCCGTGCGGAGCGCTTGGCCATTGGCGACCACCGAACCGCCACTCGGATCCTCCTCGAACCTCCGGACCCGACCTGGGTCGAAGAGGTCGACGGCCGCGAGTCCGATACCCTGCTCTGGCCGGTCCCGGCGGGGCGCCTGTGGCGGGGCTTCGGCTACGTGCGCCGGGGCCGGGCCCGGCGGCGCATCCACAAGGGTCTCGACATCGGCGCCCCCGCCGGCAGCCCGATCCGGTCCGTGAACGACGGCCTGGTGATCTACGCAAACAACGAAGTTCACGGCTACGGCAACCTGATGATGGTCCTCCACGAGGACGGGTCGGTGGCTTTCTATGCCCATTGCCAGCGCCTCTATCTCTTCGCCGAACAGCACATCCGCCGAGGCCAGGTCCTCGGCGGAGTAAACCATACGAACCTCGCCCACAACGACCACCTGCACTTCGAGCTACGCGTCCGGGGTCGGGCCCGGAACCCCCTGCGCCGGATCGTGGGCCGGGGAGACATCCCAGAGGCTGCCGCCGAGGGCGATGCGGACACCTGAACATCGGTCCAAACTCGCGCTCGTTCACGAAGCACGGTGTGAACTGGCGTTTACGGCCCCACCCTTCGTCGAGAGTATCGCTGAAGATCCTTCGTCTTTATGGCCCGTCTGGGCCCTGACGAGGCTGGCACGGCCGTCGCAAGGACAGGCATTGTGGAAAATCCCCGACCGAGGACTCCGATGAAGACGTTCCGTGGCTTGCTGATCGCACTCCCCCTGGCCGTGCTCCTGGGCGGGTGTCCCATCTACACTGGCGACGGCGGGACAATCGTCCCCGACAGCGGGCCCCGGCCCTGCGTCGGTGCCGGTTGCATCTGCGACTCGCCCCTCGACTGCGAACCCGGCCTCGTCTGTACGGCCAACCGGTGCGTGGTCCCGGACCGGGTCGACACCTGTCGTACGCACGGCGACTGCGCCGTCGGAGCGTTCTGCGAGGATACGCGCCGCGAATGCATCGATAGTGCGACGTGCACCAGCGACGACACCTGCGCTGGCGGGTTCATCTGTGACTTCCGCGGCACCTGCGTGCCCCAGGACCCAGGCCAGTGCCGGGACCAAAGCGACTGCGGCGCTGGAACCACCTGCGTCGAGGGCCGCTGCCGAGCGGACACCGACACGTGTCAGTTCAACTACGAGTGCTCCGGGGCGGCAACTTCCTCCCTGGCCTGCTTGAACAACGGCTGCACCGCAATCTGCGGCGGAGACGGCGACTGCGCCGCCGGCCAGACCTGCCAGAGCGGCTTCTGCCGGGCGACCCCCGAATGCACCTCGAGCGGTGATTGCATCTCCGGCGAGCACTGCGTCGATGCCCGCTGCTTGCCCGACTGCGAGGGCGGCGGCGCGTGTATCGGCAACGAGTATTGCGCCACCGACTCCTTCTGCCGCCCGGCCTGGCAGCCCACGCCCTTCTGCAGCAGTGACATGGACTGTGCCGCCACCTCGGTGTGCATCGACGGCGCCTGCCGCACCCCATGCGCGACCGGAACCGACGAAGAGTGCCGCCGCTTCGACGTCCAGCTCCCGGTCTGCGCCGCCGACAACCTCTGCTACTCGACCAACGAGACCATGCCCGAGTGCGCCAACAGCACCGACTGCGGCGACGGCCGAAGCTGTGTAGACGGCATCTGCAGGAACGAATAGAACAGCGCCGCCTGGGCGGCGATACCCGGCGCGATCCGGCATCGCCTTCTGCGCTGCCTGCTCACCGACAAAGGGTCGGCTGCGCGGGCTGCTCGAAGCCGATGCCGCCTCGCTTGGGTCTCACCACCCATACGGCACTGTTTCTGAATGCGAGCTAGTTTGGGGGGGGAGGACGACGGGGACCCGGGCAGTGCCCGGTTCCCCTTCGGCCTTTAAGCAGCGCCCTGGCCCCGCTGCTATCTGTCCGAGTCGACGGCGCAGATGGTCTCGCGCATGTCGTGGCGGGGAGCGAAGCCGAGCTGCTCCCGGGCGCGGGTATCGTCGACCATGCAAACGTAGCGGATGTGGTCGAGCTCGGGGCTCGGGAATGACGTCAGCCGATAGCGCCACATGCGGTCGAGGACGCTCTCGGCGATCGGGCCCGGGACCGGCCGGGGGCGACGCCCGAGCATGCGCAGGACTCGGGAAAGCGGCAGCTCACCGGGCCCCCGTAGATTGAAGATACCGCGTACCCCCGGGACTAGG
>JAFDCW010000940.1 GCA_019312705.1 Deltaproteobacteria bacterium | reverse complement strand
GCCGGTGGAGGAAGCGGCGGAACCGGAGGGGCGACCGGAGGCACCGGGGGCATCGGGGGAGGGGCGACTGGAGGCACCGGGGGCATCGGAGGCGTGCTCGAGCCCGCGCCGGGCCTGCAGGTCACCGGATCTCAGGCGAGCGGAGTGTTCGCGGTCTTCGTCGATGGACTGTTCCGCCTCGATTTCGCCGAGACCGATCACTGGCAGATCGCCGAATGGAACGATCTGGCCACCGACGCGCTGGTCAACCTGGCGTCGGACGCCTCCATCACGAGGGTGCTCTTCGATCCCTTCTACACGGCGTATGGCGGCAACTGGTACGCCGTCAACGACGCCTCGGGAGGCACCGTCACCGTCGTCGATCAGAGTCCCGCACGAGCCATCATCGACACCACCATCGACTACGCGCCGGCGGGCGAAGGCTTCGAGGTGCACGCGGTTTACACGGTGTACGCCACCGGACGGATCGGCATCTCCTCGACGCTCACCAACACGGCCAGCGTGGATCGCGTGCTCACCGGTCTAGAAGCCAACTACACCACGTTGAGCAACACTGTGCCGTGGCAACGAACGGACCTGGCCAGCGGCCACGCAACTGGCTTCGCACGCACCGACGGCAACCAGCCTTTCCCCAACCTGCTCATCGTGCACCACGGACCAGAGACGGTCGAGCATGACTCGGCCGTCAACGCGTACTGGCCCCCCGGCGGGGCCACGATGACGCCGGGCCAGACCATCATCCGCTTCGGCGAGCTGACCGTTGCCCCTGGGGGGCTCGCGGATGGGGAGCTGGCGACCCGCGCGGACGACGCTCTCGGACCAGGGCTGGAAGTCGTCCAGGGAGGATCGGCGGTTGGCGATGGCTACGACGAGTCGATCGCAGCCTACGTGGTCGATGCTTCCGGCGGCGACCTGGATGTCCGACTGACTGCGGACCGAATTCGGCACCGGCCGGCCTTCGAGATCCGCAACTACAGCGCATCGACCTGGAGCATCCGGCTCGATGGGACGCTGCTGGCCGCCTCGGATCAACCCTCCGGTCCCAGCGCGCACACTTTTCACGAGACGAACGCCGGTACGCTGGTGCTGGTCTACCTGAACGACATTCCGACTGCCGCCGGCGACGCGGCGCGCACCTTCGAGATCCGGGCTCAGTGATTCTACGGCAGCAGTCCAGCTAGCCCGAGGGCCTCGACGGCGCCGCTGCCGACGGCTTTCGCCTTGTCGGTCATGGTGGTGAGCAGCCCGAGATCCCGCCGGGGATCGACGTCGCCCACCTTGTGGTTGTCGCCGACGGGCACGCCGCTGAGCTTGAGCCCCCGAACCATGCCGGCCAAGCTGGCCCGCACCGGCTCGCCTTCGACCTGTCCAACCACGTCGCCGGCCGCGACGAAGTCTCCGAGCTCGAGCACCCGAACGAACAGCCCGGCCCGAGGGGAGCGCAGGATCCGCTCCTCGCGGAACCCCTGCACATCCCCCGGGATGCCGGTGTGGCCCTCGGCCAGGCCGTGCTGCACCACCTTGCCGAGCCGCGGTCCACGATTGGACTCGATGGCGTAGTCGACGTCTCCGCCAGCCTCAAAACCAGGACCGATGCCGATCACGACGGGCGCCTCGCCTCGAGTGGAGAGGGGCTCGGTCAACCGGCGCATTCGCGCGTCGATCAACGCTTCGGGCCTCAGATCCAGCGCGGCCTCCTCCCCAGTCCAGACGGCCACCCTTCCCGCGGAGATCTCGCGGAGGACATCCTCCTGGGCCTCGCAATGTACCGCCTCCACTCCCTCGACTTCGATGCGGCCCTTCAGCGCCGCGGCCGCGAAGCAGACTCCCAGGCGAAGCGCGCTAGGACGGGGGCGATCGATGACCACCAACCGATATCCAGCGCACACCAAGGTATGCCCGACTCCGGTACCCAGCTCACCGCCCCCACGGATCAGCACCAGCGGTGTGGCCATCGTCGCGGCATCATACGCCCTGACACAGACGCCACAAGGACGGGCTCTCGCCCCGCCTTGTGCAGCCGGCCAGAGGCCCTACCATGTGCACCAACGCGCCCGACCGCCCTCCGTTCCGCACCCACGGAATTGACCATGAAGCTCTTCGTGCCCGACGACATCGAAACGTACGCTCACGACCACACCAGTCCCCGCCCGCCGCTATTCGACGAGCTCCGCGAGCGCACCTACGCCGACGTGCCGAACCCCCATATGCAGGTGGGCCGCATCGAAGGAACGCTGCTCCGGCTGCTGTGCACGCTGGTCGGCGCCAAGCGGGTAATCGAGATCGGGACCTTCACCGGGTACTCGGCCTTGTGCATGGCAGAAGCGCTGCCCG
>JAFDCW010000210.1:7293-7875 GCA_019312705.1 Deltaproteobacteria bacterium | reverse complement strand
GGTGGTTCGCGGCCTCGGGGCCCTCGACCCAGGGCTCTTCGAGGCGGCCGGCCCGTCGCCTCGTCTCGACGGCCTCGTGGCGTTGGCGCGGGACGGCGCCCCCGTCACGCCGTTTGCGTTCAGAGGACGCGCCGGGATCCGCCTTGCCAATCTGCGGGCGATGGCCGAGTGGATCCGAGAGCGCGCGCGTCGCCCTATGCAAGACGGGCGCGGATAGGGCGGGGCGGTTCGCCGCGATGACGGTATATCGCGTCTCAACGAAGACCGCCCCGGTTCATCGCCGGAGCACACGGTGCGGAAGAGAGGAATCGAACCTCCACGAGTTTTACCCCACAGGATCCTAAATCCTGCGCGTCTGCCAGTTTCGCCACTTCCGCGGATAGGACCTCGAGCGGTCCTCGGTCCGTCGCTGCTTTTCAGTATCACGGTGGGACCCCCGAAGGACGCCAATTCTCGGAGCGCAGATGGCTCCCCCGTGCGATGTCCCCGTGGCGGCCTCCTCAAACCAGCGATGGCGTCAGTTTTCGCGGCGCCAAGTCCAGCCGGGCGTGAGGTCGAGCTTGCCCATGTCGATCGCCCGAT
>JAFDCW010000210.1:0-7261 GCA_019312705.1 Deltaproteobacteria bacterium | reverse complement strand
GGTCATACAGAAACACCCGCTGGGCGGACATGTCCCCAACTTGGGCGACGAGCTTGGCCAGCGCCTTCCGGGACGCCTGAAGAGCCCTCTCCGCTGCGCGGACCTTGCCTAGACGAGAGAGCATGATGGCCGAGAGCCAGGTCGCATCGAGGGGCGTGCCGAAAACGTCTGAGAAACGCGTTTCGCGGTCGGATAGGATGACCGCGAAGCGCGCCTCGGCGAGGGCCTCTTCGGTATCGCCGCGGGCATCGAGCCATGCCGCCCGTCCGGCATGGTAGCGACGTTCGCTCTCGGCCAACCCGGCGTTGCGCAGGGCGTCGAGCTCGTCGAGGAGCTGGCCGGCTTCGTCGAGGTCCTGGGCGCCGCCGCGCATCGTCAATACCCGCAGGAGCCCCGAGAGCACGTGACTCTGTTGGGCTGCGAAGCCCCGGTCGCGGGCGAACTCGAGGGCCCGTCGATAGCAGGAGATGGCCTCTTCGAGTCGGTCGTCGAGGGCATTCAGATCCCCGAGGTTGCTCCGGGCGATGGCGGTCACCAACTCGCTCGCGTCGTCGGCGGCGATCACGTGGCGAAGGGTCGCGCGACCTTCGGTGAGGCGACCGGTGGCGACGAACAACGCGCCCAGGTTGGTGTCGGTCACGTGCACGGACGCCTGGGCGCCGGCGCGCACCTTGAGCTCCCGGCTCCGGGTGAATGCGTCGGTAGCCTCCGCGACCCGCCCGAGCCATTGCGCGACTGTTCCGAGGTTGTTGAGTGCTTTGGCCTCGCCGACGATGGCCCCGGTGGCGCGTGCTGCCTTGACCGCCTGACGGTAGAAACGAGCCGCCCGCCGATTGTCGCCGCGCTCCCGGGCGACGTTGCCTAGTTGCCGAAGCGCCTCCGACCGCAGCTCCGTCCCCGCACTCCCGCTTGCCGCCTTGGCGGCCCGCTGGGCCTGCTTTTCTGCGCGCGTGGACCGGCCGAGAAGCAAGAACGCGAGGCTCGCTCCGAGGTTCGCCTCGGCGAGGCCCAGCCGGTCACCGCGCGCCGCGGCAACCTTCGTCGCTTCTTCGAAGCCTTCCGCGGCCGATTCGATCGCGCCGGCTACGAAGTGCATCTGGCTCGTCGCGAGCAGGAGGGCCTGTTCAAGCCGCGGGTCCGCGAGCTCTTGTGCTGCGGCGAGGGCCCGTCTTCCCAGGCGCATCGCTCGGGTTTCTTCCCCGCGCATGGCCGCCATGTTTGCGCGCCGGAGGTCGATCTCGACTCGATCCTTGGGGACGGATTTTCGCCGGAGCCTCTCGAGGACCACCAGCGTCTCGTCCGCTGCTTCCGCGATGCCGGCTTTCACCGCCAGGTCATGACGCTCGAGGGCGGTCGGCAAGCCTCGGACGCCCCGGATTGGGCCGGCGGCTGCTCCCCTCGTCATCAAGACCAGCGCGTGGTCCGGGCGTCCGTGGTCATCGGCGAGTCGGCCCGCGCGTTCATAGAGCAGGCGGGCGTCGGCTGCGTCCTGGCCCGCGACGAGGTGGTAGGCGGCCCGGGCGAGGACCTGTGGATCCCGGCGCCCCCGCTTCGCGAGGTACATGCCCGTTCGGCGATGTGCTTCGCGACGCGCGGGGGCAAGCAACCCCGCGATCACGATATCGATGAACCGATCGTGCATGGCGTAGACGGGGTGGCCGCGCACGTTGCGGCGGTCCTCGACGATGCCAGCGCGGACGAGCTCTCGGAGGAAGGGGGCGACCTGACGGAGCCCGGCGCCGGACGCAGCCGCTATCTCCCCAGCGGAGGCCGGCTCTTCGAGCATGGCTGTCGCGACGGCCAGGTGCCTGGCCTCCTTGCTGAGGCCCCGGATGCGCGCATCGAGTACCTCGCCGAGGGGCCGGGCCGAGATGTTGGCGCTTAGGGACCAGCCCCCCTTCGAACGCACCACCTCACGGAGCTCGACGGCCAGTCTGAGCGACTCTTGTACGAAGAGCGCGGAATGCTCACCTTGGTCGAGGGTGCGACCGAGTTCGGTCCCCGCGAGCACCTCGGCCTCGCCGAAGATCGACTCCACGAGGGCACGACTCTCTTCCGGGTTGAGGGGCGGCACAGTCACTCGGTCGGCACCGAGTTGGCCCACGAGGGAGTCGGCCATGGAGCCCGGCCGGCTCGTGCACAGCAGGAAACACGCGGCCGTCGCGCGTCCCATGGCTCGGTGCAGGGCCCCGAGAACTGGCACGATGGCTTCACTTCCCCAATGCAGGTCCTCGACGACCAAGAACCCCGGCCGGTGCAGAAAACGAATGGCGATGGCTCGGCCGAGGGCCTCGAGCCGCGCGGCCCGGGCCCGTCGAGGATCCACCGCGATGGCGATGCGCTCGCCGCGCCGCTTGAGCGAAGGCATGCCGCGGGAGAGTTCGATGCGGTCTTCTTCTCCAAGCCGTGCAGCGACCTCCGGAGTGATCACCGATCGGGCGATCGCGCCGAGGATCGTCTTGTCGTCATCTCCGCGCCGGCCTTCGACGACGAGCCAGTTTTGGCCTGCGAGCTGAGTCCGATGCCGCACCTCGCGGAGGATTCGGGACTTTCCGGTGCCGACCCCCCCGACTAGGAGGGTCGGCGGCCGCGAGGCCGACGCCGACGCTCCGCTTTCGAACAGGCGATCCACGACGTCCTGCTTTCCGACAAATGAACCGGAGAGCACGTAGCTCGCGAGGTTCTCCCCGTCTTCGGCCGGTGCTTCGAGGCCGTGAGCGGCGAACATCGCCTCGAGGACTTCGCCCGCGGATGCGTATCTCGCCCCAGGCGCCTTCTCGAGCAGACGGTGCACCACATCGGCGACGGCCTTCGGGGCGTGGTCGGGATCCAGACGCGGCGCCTCCTCGTGGAGGTGACCGGCCAGCATCATTGAGCCGCTACCTGTAAATGGCACCCGTCTGGCCGCGAGGGCGTAGAGCGTGACGCCCAGGGAGTAGAGGTCAGAGCGAGCGTCGACGGGATGGCCGCTGATGGCCTCGGGGGAAAGGTAGGCGTAGGTGCCGACCAATTGTTCGGGCTCGACCTGACCGAGGGCGCGGGAGATTCCGAAATCGAGCAGCGCCAGGTGACCCGCCTCGACGTGCACGATCACATTCGACGGCTTCACGTCTCGGTGGAGGAGCCCGCGTGCGTGCAGGTAGTCGAGGGCGCGGCAGAGCTGTGCCAGGAACGGCAGGCCGTCCCGAGTGGTCAGGTCGATCCCCACGTCTCCTAGCGGACAGCCCGGCACCACCTCTTGAGTGAAGAAGGCGACGTCGTCGCCGACGTAGCCAAAATCGAAAACCTGGGCGAGGTTGGGGTGAGTCAAGTTCGCGAGCAGGGCGAACTCTCCCTTGATGGCGTCGAGCGCAATGCTCGTGCCGCGGAAGCGGTGCATCTTCAGCGCGAGGCGACGGCCCGAGCCCAGTTCGTCGGCGACCTCGTACACCTCGCCGAAGCCCCCGCGCCCCAGCATGCCCGTCACCCGGTATCGGTCCGCGATGAGTTCTCCCTCGGACAGTTCTGGCAGCGGGAGCGGCGAGACCCGGTCCACAGCGGTGAACGACGAGCCGCTCTCCGCGTCCGCGAGCACGACGGTCGTCCCTTCCTTCATCCCTTGCGTCGTGTCCCCCGCCACCTCTGGATCCTACTTCGTCCAAGGCCCGAGGGGGAGGGGCTGCCTTCCGCTGCCGAGGGTGCAGTGACCTTCCCGACGCGATGGGTCGGGTCTCCGAAACGGAGCTACAACGTGGTCTCGTTCATGATGTGGGCGTACGCAAACCCGCATAGGATTGGCGCGTCGTCGAGCCGAGCTTCGATGCCCGGGAGGTGCACGAGACGGTGGTGTGCCGCGGCGGCACCGGCGCCGAGGGCGACCGCGATTACGAGAGCCGTGAGAGCTGCGGGCCAGTCCGCGCGGAGCAAGGGCCTACTGACGGCGGCGGCCGGGAGCGCAGTGACACCACCCAGCGCCCAGAACCACCATGGCCCGCTCCCGAGGGCGGCGGCCACACAGAAGAGCGCAGCCGATGCTCCGAGAACGTAGTACCCCCAGACCCGTCCCTTGTACGCGGCGACCACGCCCACCAGGACCCCGAGGGCGAGCGCCGCGGTCAGCCAGACGTGCAGGAAGAGGCTGCGGCTCAGCAGAGCGAGGGCTGCGCTGAGGACCACTCCGAGCAGTGCTTTGAGCATGTGTGCCATGGAAAGACCGACCGACCGACCACTCTCTTCCTTGGGTGCATGCGGATCAGGGTAGATTGGCGTCTCGCCCACCCCCGTCTATCGAGATTTCCCGTGTTCCCTAGCCGCTTCCTCGCACGTCACCTGCCGCTCATGCTCCTGGCTGTCCTCGCCGCGGCCCTGATCGCCGCCTGTGGTGATTCGGCTGCGGACGACGGTGAGGGACTGAGCCCGGGAGCCTCCATCGACGAGCGCTGGCCCGTATTGCCGGACGGGGCCGAAGCGATGGGCCTCGGCATCGAGGACCTCGAGGACGCCTACGCGGCGGCGGTCACCGGAGCGACCGCCCACGAAGGCACCGTCGACGGGGTGGAAGCGAGCCGAGCCGCCGCGGAGTTGGCGCGCATCCTCGCGCTGCGTGCCCCCGAGGCTGAAGCCGATCACCTCGATGCGGCTCGGGACCACTTGATCACCGCTGCACGGCGAAAGGCCCTCGCCGGCGCATGTGACGCTGCCCTCGACCTCGCCCGACTCTACGCGCGGGATCGCCGCGAGCCCGAAGAGGCTTTCCTCGTGGCCTACCGGACCGCGCGGCGCTTCGACGCCGAGTCCCATGGGGCCTGCGTCATCGAGGCGCGCCGCATCACGGTGACCCTGGACCACCACCGGCCCGGACCTGGGCGCCTCGCGGTCATCGATGCGGACCCCGACGCCGACGACCCGAGCGCCGATCTCGTCGGCCGGGGTGCAGGCGCGATTGCGGGTGCCGCCGTCGAAGGTGGCGACGGGGATTGGGTCGACTTCGCCCCGGCGGGGGAGGGCGGCGTGGCCCTCCCAGGAGCGACGCTGACCGGAGTGGGCGTCTACGGCGGCGCCGTCGCCGACGCCCCGGCGTCGAACATCGTCCGCATCGTCTTGCGCTTCGACGGGCCGGCTGCCTATCGGCAGGGTGAGCTCCCGGAGGACGCGGGGCTGCCGGCGCGGCTCTACGTGGACTTCCGGGGTGCCTCCCTCGGCACCGACGTCGCCCGGGCCCAGCCCGTCGGCGCGGCCCGGGTGACCCGTCTGCGCGTCGCGCCCTTCGAGCCCGGCGTCACCCGCGTGGTCTTCGACCTCGATGGCGAGGTGCGCAGCCGCCTCTTCGTCCTCTCGGACCCCTTCCGGGTTGTTGTCGATTTCGACAGCTCGCCCACTGCCCCCGCCAACGCCCCGCGCCGAGCCGATGTCATCGTTCTCGATGCCGGGCACGGGGGGAACGAATTTGGTGCCCGCTATGGCGGGCTCAAAGAGTCCGATTTGACCCTCGACCTGGCCCAGCGGGTCCGAGCTGTGCTGGGCCGACGCCTCCCCCAATCCCGCATTCTCATGGCCCGCGAGCGCGACGAGGTCGTCTCCCTCGAAGAACGGGCTGCCTATGCAAACGCGGTGGGGGCCGATCTCTTCGTCTCCATTCACTTGAACGCTGCCGACGATCCAGTCGAACGGGGGGGTGTCGCGACCTTCGTCCTCGATACGACGAACGACCGTCAGGCGAGGCGCCTCGCGGCCCGCGAAAACGGGACACGGTCCGGGGGCGTAACGGACCTCGCCCGGACCCTCGCGGGCCTGCACCGGGAAGGGCAAAACGCGGAGTCCCGGCGCCTCGCGGCCCTGGTCCAGCGGGGGACCCTCATCGGCGGGCGCACTGTCCTCCCAGACCTCCCGGACCGGGGGGTGAAGAGCGCTATGTTCTACGTGCTGGTCGGCGCGCGCATGCCCGCCATCCTCCTCGAAGCCTCGTTTTTGACGCAGCCCGACGAGAACCGAGCCCTCGCCACCGACGCCTATCGCCAGGCCTTGAGTGAGGGCGTTGCCGAGGGCGTCGTCCGGTATGTTCGGGGCGATCCCGCTCCGATCGACTGAGTTCTACGGGAGGTTGCGGGGGCCGAAACCCCGAACCATACTCCGCCCGTGATGCGGGAGCCCTCGACTTTGCCGCAGATCGAACTCGGCAAGCTCGCGCCGGCGATAGGAAATACCTGCGGAGATTATCTCTCCCAGTACCGTGCCCGCATTGAAGATTCGGTGCGTCGTGGAGAGGCCGGAGTCGCCGTCGCCCGCAAGAACGCCAAGAGCCTCGACGGGCTCTTGTCGGCTCTCTGCTGTGCTTGCCAGGCGGCCAGCGAGAGCCACGGCGTGCGCCTGGCCCTCGTGGCGGTCGGCGGCTATGGCCGCGGGGTCGTTGGCGTGCACAGCGACGTCGATGTGCTCTTCCTCGCCGAGGACTCCCATGACGCCCGGGTTTCAGCCATCGCCGAGGGCTTGCTCTATCCGCTCTGGGACCTGGGGGTTCAGATTGGGCATGCGGTCCGCAGCGTCGACGAGACTCTGACCCTTGCCCGGGAGGATATCCGCACCGCAACGACGCTCCTCGACCTGCGTCGCGTTGCTGGCGACCGAGCCCTCGTCGAGGAGCTTCACCGCGGCGCCCGCCGGCGAATATTCGACCCCCAGATCGGCCGCTTCCTCAGCATGCTCGAAGAGGATACGCGTCGGCGCCACGAGCGCTTTGGAGCCTCTATCTACATCCTCGAGCCCGAGGTGAAGCTCGGCCGAGGCGGCCTCCGGGACATGGACGTCGCCGAGTGGGCCATGGGGGCCCGGTGGGCGACCCGGGGCCCCGACGACTACGTGCGCACCGGGGCATACCTGCAGCGCGAGGCGGACGCCTTCGAAGCCGCCCGAGAGTTCCTCTGGAAGGTGCGCAACCTGCTGCACCTCCGGGCGGGGCGGCGCCAGGACCGGCTGACCTTTGCGGATCAGGAAGACATCTCCGAGCATCTCGGATTCGTCGACGGGGTAACCCTCGGGGTCGAGCAGTTCATGCAGGCCTATTACCGCCACGCTCGGGTGGTCGCCCAGACGACGGATCGGATCCTCGCCCGGGCCCGGCCCCGGGCGAAGGTGCGTCCAAGCACGGCCCGGGACCTCGGCGACGGCACGATGATCTTCGCCGGGCAGATGACCCTCCGGGCCTCGTCGGAGCTCGCCCGAGACCCGGCCCTCGCCCTCCGCCTCTATCTCGGCGCGGCCGAGCGCGGGCTCCCCGTCTATCCCT
>JAFDCW010000939.1 GCA_019312705.1 Deltaproteobacteria bacterium | reverse complement strand
CCTCGACGTCTTGCTCGCGAATGCGGTTCAGCACGCGCCAGGCGGGGTCGTGGACATCGAGGCCTCCCGGGAGGAGCAAGAGGTCGTGGTCACGGTCACCGACACCGGGCGGGCGGTCGGAGAGGACCTGCGTCAGGACTGCTTCACCCTCGCCGGCCAGG
Organism: Deltaproteobacteria bacterium; assembly: GCA_019312705.1. The sequence continues at coordinate 4,055 of JAFDCW010000939.1, read as the reverse complement.
AGCGGCTCAAGGGCCGCGCCGACGGACGCTATGGCCGGGCTGGGGGGTTGCTCGCAGCTCGCCTCATCGTCGAGGCGATGGGCGGCGTCGTCGAGGCCGGAGGCGTGGACGGCGCGGCCGTGTTCACCGTCCGTCTCCGGAGCGTGAAGCCGTGAGCCGCCGTTTCCCCGGCGTCAGAGCAGCTCGTAGGATCGAACCTTCACCGCATCGCCGACCATGCCGATGCTGACTTCTGCTCCTTCGCGGTCCCCGACGACCTTCGCCTTTCGCCCGGAAACTTTGAGATCCTCCGGGGGGTCGATGAGCTCGACCGTGGATCCGTCGTCGGTGATGAGAGCCCACAGGCCTCCTTCGAGGCCCAACTTGCGGATGGTTCCATTGAACTCTGCCATGAGCAGAGTGTAAGGATGCTCGTTGTTCTTGACATCCCCCACCTGCTCTGGCGAAGGATCGTTTATGGATTTCGGGTAGTTGGCGGAACACCTCATCGAGCTCGGCTGGAAGGCCGAGCCCCACGGGGGCGATACGCTCCGGGCCGAACACGACTCGGAGGAGGGCGGGATCGCGGTCTACATCCGCCTGGACGACAACTGGCTCATCGCCTCCGTCGTGCCCTTCCTCGCGACCCGCGGCAACAATACCTTCGAGCTCAGTCGTTGGCTGCTTCGGCAGAACCGTGACATGCGGCAGACCAAGTTCGCCTATGACGAGGACGGGGACGTCGTCCTGACGGTCGAGGTCCCGACCGAGTCCCTCGATTTTCCCGAAATCAAATCCGCCCTCGGGGAACTGCTCGCCCAGACCATCGCGCATCGGTCGACGCTGCGAGGAGCGGCCGAAGCGGCCCGCGCGGGTGAGTGAGCGCCATTCGCTCATCTGAGTGTCCTACTCGTCTTTGCTTTCGCCGCGCAGGCGGGCGAGACGGTCTTTGATGCGGGTTTCGAAGCCGCTCTCGCGCGGTTGGTAGTAGCGGCGTCCGGCGAGGTCGTCGGGCAAGTACACGGCGCCGCCTACATCACCGCCCTCGTCGTGGGGGTACCGATACCCGTCTCCGTAGCCCCAGCTCTTCATGGCTTTGGTCGATGCGTTGCGCAGCGACATCGGCACGGGGAGGGCGCCGTGTTCACGAACGTCCTCCCGGGCGGCGGTGAACGCTCGGTAGCTGGCGTTCGATTTCGGCGCCGACGCGAGGTAGGTGCAGCACTGGGCCATGGCGAAGGTGCCCTCGGGCATGCCGAGGCGTCGAAATGCCTGGTCCGCCGAGATGGCGACGTCGAGGGCCCGGGGGTCGGCGTTGCCGATATCTTCGGAGGCGAAGATGAGCATCCTCCGAAGCACGAAGAGGGGGTCGTCGCCGGCCTCGAGCATGCGCATCATCCAGTAGATCGCCGCGTCGGGATCGCTGCCGCGCATGGACTTTATGAACGCGCTGACGACGTTGTAGTGCTCTTCGCCGGACTTGTCGTAGAGGAGCGTTTTCTGGCTCAGGGCCTCATCGACGGCCTCCCCGGTGAGCTTCCGGTCTCCCCCGGAGCCGGAGACGTGGGCCACCGCGAGCTCGAGCACGTCGAGGGCCCGGCGGGCATCACCCCGGGCACCTTCGGCGACCGCCTCGAGGGCGCCCTCGGCGACCTCGACGGGAGTTGCCCCGAGGCCGCGGTCGACGTCGCCGAGGGCCCGAGCGAGCAGGCCCACCAACTCTTCGGGGCCGAGGGACTCGAGGCGGAATACCCGGGCCCGGGAGAGCAGGGCGGCGTTCACCGCGAAGGATGGATTTTCCGTCGTCGCCCCAACGAGGACCACCGTGCCCTTTTCGACGTGGGGCAGGAGGGCGTCCTGCTGCGCCTTGTTGAAGCGGTGGATTTCGTCGACGAAGAGGATGGTTCGTTTTGCGTAGACGCGTTTCCTCTCGGCGGCGGCGGCGACCACCTTGCGGAGTTCGGGCACGCCTCCGAGGACCGCGCTGAACGCGACGAAGTTTGCTTTGGTTTCGTTGGCGATGACCTGCGCGATGGTCGTCTTGCCGGTGCCCGGCGGACCCCAAAGTAGAATCGACGGCACGCGGTCACCACGGATCGCGCGCGCTAGGAGGCGATCCTCGGCGAGCAGATGTCTCTGGCCGACGACCTCTTCGAGGGTCTTCGGGCGCATGCGGTCGGCGAGGGGTTTGCCCTCGNNNNCGAAGAGGTCCAAAGGGGTTGATCAACGTCGCTCGAGGTCGCCGAAACAACGTCTCTACTTCATGCGGGACCCAATGCCCACCGCGACACCAATGTCCGACTGGGGACCGGGGCCAACCCGGGAGAGACCGAAAAGCGCCATTCATACGTCAACCCCCCCCGTGGCACGCACGTTGCTGCTTGTTCAGTCGGAACGGAATCCCCCAAGCCCGAGAAAGCGAGGCCAGATGTTCGACCTCCTCGACGCCGTATACGAGTTTCAGCGCCTCGCCTCGCGAGAGCCGGACCTCGATGAGACCGAGAGTGCGCGGGCGGTCGGCCTCGAACGACTCCTCCGCGGCAGCTACGCCGGGGGTCGTTCTTCCCGGGAGCGAGCGCGGGAGCAGAACCCCTTGCCCGTGCAGTTCACCGTGCCCGGCGGCTTCGCCCGGGGCCAGCTGCATTCTCTGTCGAGTCGCGGCTTGGCCATCGCCTCGTCCGCGCCGCCGGCCGAGGGGCTGCGCGTCGCCGACCCGCGACGGGGCGTCGAATACACGTTTCCCGGCCGCGTCGTGTGGCGACGAGGCAAGGTCCTCGGCATCGCCTTCGACGGCCTCCCGTCGCGCCACGCGTTCCTCGCCCCAGCCAACGCCGCGTGGCGTCGCATCTCCTTTGCCCTCCGCGGAGAAGAGCCCCTCGTCGCTTGAGGTGATCGCTCTAAACTGGAGGCCGCGTCAGCGCAGGATGCGCAGGCGCTTCGGGCCGCTGGCCCCTGGGGCTTCGGTGCCGCCGCCACGAACGAAGTGCTCGAGGGCGATGCGCTCGGACAGCGCGCTGGCGATGGCGGTGAACCCCTTGCCGGCGTCCGAGCCGGGGGCCGCTTGCACGATCGGCGTGCCCTCGTCGCCCCATTCGCGCACGGCGGTCTCCATCGGGATCTGCCCGATGAGCGGCGCCTCCGCGAAGGCCGCGACCTTCTCTCCGCCGCCCTTGCCGAAGAGCTCGTGGCGTACCCCGGCCGTATCCATGAAGTAGCTCATGTTCTCGACGACACCGAGGATCGGAATGTTGAGCTTCTTGCACATGTCGACGCCCTTGTAGACGTCCTGGAGAGCAACCTCCTGGGGCGTGGTCACCATCACGGCGCCGGTGACCTTCAGCCGCTGGGCGAGGGTCAAGGCGACGTCGCCGGTGCCCGGGGGCAGGTCGAGGATCAGGTAGTCGAGATCGCCCCAGTTGACGTCGCCGAGGAACTGGTTGAGGGCGCCGTGCAGCATCGGGCCGCGCCAGACGATGGCGGTCCGGGGGTCCTCCATCAGGAAGCCGATGCTCATCAGCTTGACCCCGAAGCGCTCGAGGGGCCGAATGCGCTTGCCGTCGTCCGAACGGGGCTGACCTTGGATGCCCATCATCGTCGGAATGGACGGGCCGTAGATGTCGGCGTCGAGGAGGCCCACGCGGGCGCCCATGCGCTTCAGCGCGAGGGTCAGGTTCACGGCGACGGTGCTCTTGCCGACCCCGCCCTTGCCGCTCATCACGAGGATGATGTTGCGAACCCCGGGCAGGGGGTCGTCGCCCATGACCTCGCGGGTCGGGACCTGGACCTCGAAGGAGAGGTTGACGTCTTCGATGCCGAGGTCGGCGACGGCCGCCCGGATCTTCTCGTCGACGGCTTCTCGGACCGCGTCGCTCGGAGAGGAGAGCTTGGCCGTGGCCGTCACCTTTTGGCCCTCGAGCTTGACGTCCCTGAGGGTGCCGATAGCCATCATGGGCTTGGCAAAAGTGGGGTCGACGACGGCCTCGAGGGCTTTCGTCACGGTCTTTACGGTCGCTTCGGTCATGGATCTCTTCCCTGGCGAACGGGCTACATAGGGCAACCCGCCCCGACCCTCAAGG
>JAFDCW010000209.1 GCA_019312705.1 Deltaproteobacteria bacterium | reverse complement strand
TCGGTCTGGCGGTCCTCGTCCGCGACCTCGTCTTCGACCGGGCCGCCGTTCTGAAGGTGCTCCGGCCGGCGGCCCGCGGTCTCGCCTCGGTCTTGAGTCGAGAATTCGGCCTCCTGTCTCGGCTAGCCCATCCGCGTCTGGTGCGCGTCTTCGATTTGGGTTGGCTTGCCCTCGGTGATGAACGCCGCCCCTACTATTCCACCGCCCACGTCGCGGGGCAGCCCCTCGGTGAGTGGGCGAAAGGGCGATCGTTCGAAACGATACGCCCCGCGCTGATCGATGCGGTGAGTGCCCTGGCCTATCTGCACCGCATCGGCCTGCGCCATGGCGACGTCAAACCCGACAACCTGATCGTGACCCGAGACGGATCCGCAACCCTCATCGACTTCAGCTGCGCGCGTCCCCTCGACGGCGCCTCCTCGCCCGGGCCGACGGGCACGCCCGGGTACATGGCTCCCGAGCTCCGCGGTGGTCGGCCCGATCATCGCGCCGACCTCTTCGCTTTCGGAACGACGTTGGCTCGACTCGCTGACCTCGGCATCGTGTTCCCCGATGACGTAATTCGCTTGGGTGAGCGGCTTCGTCAGGACGACCCCGAGATGCGACCCACGGACGCGTCCGAAGTGCTCTGCCTTCTGGGCGCCGAGCCCTATAGGCGCCCTCCGTGGATTCTCGGTGGACAGCTCGAGGGGCGGTCGAACGTGCTCGCTTCCTTCGACGAACTCCTCGCGAAGCTACGCGAGCCCCCCTCCGATCGTCGTGCGTTTCATCTCCACGGTGCATCCGGGGTTGGCAAGAGCCGGCTTCTCACCGAGCTGAAGTGGCGGGCCGAGGAGCACGTCGAAGTCATCGAAGGCAATGCCCGGCAACCGCGCGCCGTGGCGTCTCTCTTGGAACGGGCCGCGGGAGGCGACGCGCGGGTCGACAGCATGGGCGACGCTCTCGATGCGTGGGAGGGCCTGGCTCGGAGCGATCGGCCGGTCGTCCTCCTCATGGACGACGTGCATGTTCTCGACGACGCCGAAGCTCGTCTCCTGACGGCTCTCCTCCGTACGCTGTCGGTGGGCGGCCCGGTGACCTTGGTGACATCCGGTGCTGCCGCGTTCGAGGGCGAAGATGCGGGACTCGAGCAGTTCGAGCTTGGCCCACTCTCGCTTCCGGAGATCGAGCGGTGGCTCGGCAACTCACTGCCTTCGCGGCAGCTCCGGGGCCTCATGGCCGCGACCGGCGGCTTTCCGGCGGATGTGTACGCGCTCGTCGTTGCGGCCTCGGCCCGTGACCTCGAGCTCTCCGATCTGACGAAGCTCGTGAGCGGAGAGGGTCGAGCCTTTCGAACCTCCGCCGACCTCGATGCCCTCGACGCTTCGGGTCTCCGGGTGCTCGCGCTCTTGGTCGCCGCCGGCGGCGAGTTGAGCGATCAAAGAGTCCAGGAACTCGAACCCTCCGCGATCTTCGACCTCGTCGATTGCGGACTCCTGCGTCCGACCGAGGGAGGCCTCGCCCTCACCCGAAGAGCCAGCGCGGGGGCCATCGAAGCGGCCCTCGGCGAGGCCTCCATGCACGAGGCCCACCGTCGCCACGCGGCGCTGCTCGAGGCCCGACTGAGAGAGGTCGGCGCAGGCAGTCGAATAGCAGACGACGTCGAGGCTCGACTTCTCTTCCACCGGGCCCGGGGGGGCATGGCCCCCGACGCGGCTCGTGAGTTGCTTCGCAGTCGCGATGCCGCGGTGCGCTCACCCGACCTCTTCGTATCGGTCGCGAACTTCCTCGAGCACGTTGAACCCAGCCCGGAACTCAGCTTGCTCGTCGCGGAGATTCGCGAGTTGGCCGGCGACGCCCGGGGCGCCCTCGCGGTGCTCACCCGGGCACTGCGCAGCCGACCCGACCCCCTCGTGCGCGCACGTATCCGTAGCCGCGCCGGGGGCTGTTATGCGCAGCTCGGGGATTCAAACCGCGCCATCCGTCTGCTGCGCCGAGCGGCGGCCGATGCCGTGCACCCTGAGGTTCGGGTCCGGGCGCTCGAGCAGTTGAGCCTCGCCCTCATCAAGACCGGCGACCATGCCGAGGCGAAGCAGGTCGCAGACCGGGGCCTCGCTCTCGGTCCGACCCCGAAGATGCGGGGCCATCTGCTCTGTGACGCGGCGCTCTCGATTAGCTTTCTCGGAGACCCCTACGAGGCACGAGCCCTCGCCGATGAGGCAGCCCGGGTCCTCGAAGCCACCAACGACGTGCGCGGGCGATTCCGCGCTCTCAGCGCCCGAGGCACTGTCGACTTTCAGCGGGGGCGAGCATCCGAGGCGGCCGAGTCTTTTCGGCAAGCCGAGGCCCTCGTCACGTCGCAGCGCCTCGACGAACTCGTCGTGCCTGCAGCGCTCAACCATGCGGCGGCGGCCCATCGTCTGGGCGAGCTCGGGACTGCGCTCTCGGCCTACACCCGCGGTCTCCGGATGGCGACCGCCGTCGGCATGCCGAGTGCCGAAGCGCGCCTTCTCTTCAACCTCGCTCGTCTCTATGTCGACCTCGGCTCCTTCGACCACGGAGCGACCTATGCCGACAGGGCCGAGGCTCGCGCCCGTGAGGCGGGCATGCATTTCATGTGCGCGGCGGCCCAGTCGGTGAAAGGAGAGATCGCGTCCGAGCGGGGAGAATGGGAAACGGCACTCCGGTGGCTTGCCGAGGCCGGTGATGCATTTGCCTCCGAAGGCGCACGTAGAGAGCAGGCCGAGGTGGCCCTCTCTCGTGCCGAGGCCGTGCTCGGTGGGGGTGACCCTTCTCTCATCGCGGCGTCCGTCGAGGAGGCGCGCACCCTCGTGAGCGCCACCAAGAGCGACGACCTGCTCGCGCGGCTCGGGCTCATCGAGGGACAACACCTATTGACGGGTGATCCCGCGCGGTCCGTCACGATCTTGGAGGCGGCGAGCGCTCGAGCGGAGGCGGCCGGCGATCGTATTCTCCGTGCCCGTCTTCACGGGTTGCTCGCCGCGGCGTTCGAGCGGACCGGTGCAAGCAAGCTCGCTCTTCGACATGCGGACCGAGCGCAGGAGATTGCGGAGCGCGTGGTGGCGACGCTCCCCCACGAGCACCGAGGAGGCTTCCTTCGTCGCGTCCAGGTCCCGCGCCGAGCTCTTCCCCCCGCCTTGCCGTCCAGCCCAGGGCCCCAAGCGGAGCCTGCCCAGGCGCCCTCGTTGGCCCAGCAAAACGAGCGCTTGATGCGGCTCCTCGACATCAACCGCCGACTGAACTCGGCGCGGACTACCGAGGATGTCTTGCGGGAGGCCATGGACGCGGCCGTCGCCCTCAGCCGTGCGGAGCGAGGCTTTCTAATCGTCTCGGCGCCGGACCGGCGTAAGAGCCGCCGGACTGCCTCTGGTGCCGTTCGCAAGTTTCGGGTCGCAGTTGCCCGCAACATCGACCGCGAACAGATCGGCCGTTCGCACCTCAAGTTCAGTCGCGGCATTGCGGAACGGGTAATGGAAACGGGGGACCCGGTCGTGACGGTGGACGCGGCCATCGATGCGCGCTTCTCCGCGAACGCCTCCGTTCACGCCATGCAGCTCAAGTCCATCGCTTGCGTGCCCATCTCCTCCCCCGATGGCGTGGTCGGGGCGATCTATCTCGACAACCGGTTCCAGCACGGGCACTTCGACGAGGCAGTGATTCCGACTCTGCTCGCGCTCGCGGATCAGGTGGCCATTGCACTCACCCAAGCGCGACTCGTCGAGGACTTGTCGCGGCGTACCTCGGCGCTCGAGGCGGAGCGGGAAAGAACCCGCGCGCTCATGGAGGGGCAGCGGCTCCAGATCGAGCAGCTCGACGAAGAGCTGAAAGTCGCCCGAGTTTCCAGGCACGGGCATGCCTACGATGACATCGTGGGGTCGAGTCGCGCGATGGAGCGGGTCTTCCAGGTAATGGACCGAGTGTCGGCAACGGACGTGACGGTGCTGATCCGTGGCGAGACCGGCACGGGCAAGGAGCTGATCGCGCGCAGCATGCACGCCCACTCCGAGCGGCGCGACGGTCCCTTCGTCGCCATCAACTGTGGAGCCCTTCCGGACAACCTCCTCGAAGCGGAGCTCTTCGGCTATCGAAAGGGGGCGTTTACCGGCGCGAACCGCGACCACCAGGGGCTCTTCCTCGCGGCGGATTCGGGGACGATATTTCTGGACGAACTCGGCGAGATGGCGCCGGGCATGCAGGTGAAGCTCCTCCGGGTGTTGCAGGAGCGCGAGGTGAGGCCCCTCGGTGCGGAGACGGCGCGCAAAGTGGACGTGCGCGTGGTCTGCGCCACGAACCGAGACCTGAAGGCAGAAATCGAGAAGGGGCGTTTTCGGGAGGACCTCTACTACCGCGTCGCTGTGGTCGAGGTCGAACTGCCACCCCTCCGCGAGCGGGTCGAGGACATCCCCGCCATCGCCGAACGCATTCTCGCCCGCCTTGGTCAGCGTTACGACCGCGAGAGCCCCGTGCTCGGCCCTCGTGCCCTCGGTGCCCTCATGGCCCATGCGTGGCCCGGAAACGTACGTCAGCTCCAGAACGTTCTGACCAAGTCCCTCCTACTCAGCGATACCGATCGTCTCGACCACGTCGACCTACCTCGAAGTGCAGTCGACGCGGCCGAACCGCCTACCCGTCGAGGCTTCGTAGCGGGGGAGGCGGCCCGCATGCGGGCCGTTCTCGACCTGGTGGGGTGGAACGTGGTTCGCGCGTCCCGAGAGATGGGCATCGCCCGCGCGACGTTCTATCGCAAGATGGACCGCTACGAGATCGTGCGCCCCGGGCAGTGACGGAGTATCGGCCGGCAACGCCGCGCGCAGCCCCCCGCTACCGACTTTGCCCCTGCCGTTGACTCACGCCGGCATCGTGGAATCCTCCCGCCATGCGAACGCTTCTCATGACTGTCGCCTCCGCGCTCCTCTTGCTCGCGGGTTGCTCCGAGTCCGCCGACATCCCGGCTCCGGCCGACGTCGCGGCGGTCCCGGCCGATGCCGAGCGCACGGCCTCGGGCCTCGCGAGCCGGGTGATCACCGAAGGGACCGGCGCGACGCACCCGGCCGCCACCGACACCGTCGAGGTCCACTACACGGGTTGGACGACCGATGGGGCGATGTTCGACTCGTCGGTGGCCCGGGGCGAGACCGCCGAGTTTCCGTTGAACCGAGTCATCGATGGATGGACCGAAGGGCTGCAGCTGATGGTCACGGGAGAAACCCGCCGGCTCTGGATCCCCGAGGACCTCGCCTACGGCGGACGCTCCGGTGCCCCGGCGGGCATGCTGGTCTTCGACGTCCAGCTCATCGCCATCGCGGAGCCCTGAGGGGCGCTGAAGCCGGGCCGGCGCCTGATCTGCGCCCTCGGCCGCGTCGACCGGGCCACGCATCGTGACGCGCTGCTCTGGCCGATGCAGCCGCGAGCCGTTCAGGTCGGGTCGAGCATGCCGCGCAGCTGCTCTGGCGAGACGTGGTATTCGCTGCCGCAGTAGTCGCAGTTCATCTCGAGGGGCGTGCCGTCGCGCATCAGGTCTTCGATGTCGACGCGGCCGAGGGTGCCGAGACTGGCCATGACGCGGACCTGGCTGCACGTGCAGGCGAAGCGGACCTCGGAGTCGTCGAGGGTGGTGTAGGGGATGCCGTAGAGCAGCTCGCTGAGCAGGTGCTCGGGGGTATCAGCGACGCCGTCGAAGAGGTCTTCCATCGAGCGGAAATCCTCGAGGCGCTCCGTCATGAGCATCAGCAGGGTCTCTTCGAGTTCCGGGAGAAGCTGCAAGAGGTAGCCCCCGGCGTGCGTGACCTCGCCGTCGACGATGCGACAGCCGACGCTCATCATGCTGACCACCTGCTCGGACGTCTGGAGGTAGCTCATGAGCGCAGCGGACACCGGGGACCCCTGGGTATCCATGGGCACTTCGACGATCCCCTTGTGAACGTCGCCTCGGGGCATGGTGCGCTCCATGTGCAGCTGGCCGCCGGCGAGGGTGATGTCGTCTTTGCCCTTTGGCAGGCGGACCAGGCCTCGGGCCGAGCCGTCGGGCTTGGAGTCTGCGACCAGCTGTCCTCCGGTGGCACCCTGGAGGATCGCCTGCACTCGCAGCTGGGGCGCCATGGTCTCGCGGTAGAGCACGGCGGCGGTGAGCAGCTCTCCGAACCGCTGGGCGACGATGCCCGTCGCTCCCTGCGCCGCCACCGCAGCCCGGACGGTGTCGGTCGTCCGGGCGGTGATGACGCGGAATCCGCCCTCGTTGGTCATCCCTCGCAGTACGCGGTCGTTCACTTCGGCCATCGTTCCTTCGTCCCACGCCTCGGCGTCGCCGGCAAGCTCAGGGCGTCCGAGAGCAGCCTCAAAATGCCAGGGCCGTAACCTCCCGGGCCGGCAGCCCCCGGCACGGCGACGGGTCGACCGTCGTCTCGGCGGTTGCCGTGAGGCCGTCGAGGGTGAAACGCAGCACACCCTCTTCGGCGTCGGGCATGAGCAGCCGATTCGTCCCCGCATCGAAGGCGCCGGTGCCGAGCACGAAGGCGTTCCCAGCCTCGTGCCAGCGTTGGTGCGTGAGGCGGGTCAAATCCACCGTGAAGAGGGCGTCTGCCTGGGCCGCGTCCCCTGCGCTCACGACCACCACCCGCGCGTCGTCCACGGGGACCGGCGCCCCCGAGGGCACGGGCCCCGCGGGATCTTCGGCGGCCCGGTAGACCTCGGCGAGAGCTGGGCCATCGGGACCGAGGACGATGCGCACGACCCCCGCCCGGTCCCGACGCGTCGCCGTGGTGGGCGTGAAGGTATCGCCGGAGCAGACGACAAACACGCTGTTGCCCGTCGGACTCTCGCGGACCTCCGGGCAGTTCGCGAGGTCCGGGAGCAGGACGGTCGTGAGGCTTGTCGGTCCGTGCATGCCGTGCATGCCGTCCAGGGTGTCCAGGGTGTCGAGGACCGCCACCGCGCCGGGGCCCGCCGTCATGAAGTCCGCGCTGAGACGCCCGAGGCCGATGACCCAGTAGTCCCCCAGGCGGGCGATGCGCCCTGGCCGGGCGAAAGTCAGGGTGCCGTCGGCATCGGCGTTCAATGAGCTGAAATCGATGCGCCGGACGGGGCCTTCGGCATCGAGTTCGACGAGGTCGTTGCCGAGGTCGAGGGCAGGCGCGCCCGGGTCGGGGTTGCGCGCGAAGCGGCTCACGAAGAGGGCGCCACCGTCGGTCAGGCGGGCGTCCTGGGGGTTGCTGCGATAGCCTCCGCCGCCGGCCTCCGCTCCGAGTTGGGTTCGGGCCTGGCTGAGTACGGTC
>JAFDCW010000208.1 GCA_019312705.1 Deltaproteobacteria bacterium | reverse complement strand
CTCCCCGTCCACGATGTCGGCGTGCACAAACGTATAGTTCGGCTTGAGGGCGACCTTGGTCAGGCTGTGCGGGTTGGCGGCGTAGGTGAGCTTGTCGACATTGATGAAGTCGTGCTCGGGGTGCCGAAGCACGAACCGCGTGAGGAAGTTCGAGCCGATGAAACCGGCGCCGCCGGTGACGAGTATGCGCATCGAAGTAAGTCCGTTTCCCGGGAGCGTTTAGCACATTTGAGCAGAGCCGCCGGCGCCCGGTAAGTTTTTGGCGCTCTGCCGCTCTTGGACGGGGCCTTCGGAGAGCAATTCCGTTCCTGGATGCAGAAGTTCGTAGGAAAAGGGCCCGATGCGCACGAATTCGAGTGGATTGTCCGGCCGCGACGACGAATTGCGGCTTGCATGCCGGTTCCTCCCATCTGCGCTAGACTTCACGCCATATTCGGGACCTTGCCTTGGTGGAGATGACGATGAAGCACACGACAGCAGCGCTCATTGGCGTCGGCCTCGCCTTCGCGCTCCTCGGTGGGTGTGGACGGTCGACCCTCGGCGGCGCCGACGACCCGACGGTGGACTCGTCGGTGGACTCGTCCGTGGACTCGTCGATCGACAGCTCGCGGCGCGATTCGGGGGTCGACAGCAGCATCGGCTGCGGCGACGGAATGTGCGCTCCAGGAGAAAACTGCGCGACCTGCCCAACAGACTGCGGCCCGTGCGCGGGCTGTGGCGACCGCGTCTGCGGCGACGACGAGTCCTGCAGCAGCTGCCCCACAGACTGCGGCATCTGCGAAACCTGCGGCGACGGAATGTGCGCTCCAGGAGAAAACTGCGGGAGCTGCCCGACAGACTGCGGCATCTGCGACACGTGCGGCGACATGCTCTGCTCCGAGACCGAGACCTGCTTCTCCTGCCCCACCGACTGCGGCCTCTGTGAGACCTGCGGTGATGGGACCTGCGCGGGCATCGAGGACTGCACCTCGTGCCCCATGGACTGCGGCCTCTGTGAGACCTGCGGTGACGCCACTTGCAGCCCCAGCGAAGATTGCACGACGTGTCCCACGGACTGTGGCCTCTGCATCGCCTGCGGTGATGGTCGCTGCGAGGGTACCGAGACATGCTCGAGCTGCCCCGGCGACTGTGGCCGCTGCATGACTTGCGAGAACGGTTACTGCGAGCCGGAGCTCGGCGAGGATTGCCTCACCTGCACCCCCGACTGCGGCGAGTGCGACAGCTGCGGCGACGGAACCTGCAACATGACCAGTGAAGACTGTTTCACCTGCCCGACGGACTGCGGCATCTGCCGCGGCTGCGGTGACGGTCGCTGCGAGGTCACCGAAGATTGCTCGAGCTGCAGCCGGGACTGCGGCGTCTGCTCGTTCTGCGGAAACGGCGTCTGCGAGGCGGCGGGCGGGTTCGAGACCTGCATCAACTGCGCGGCAGACTGCGGCACCTGCGAGACCATTACCTGCGGCGAAGTGCTCACCTGCACCCTCGGCTGCATCAACTTCGGCGGCACCCCCCCGAGCTTCAGCATCAGCTGCATCGGCTCATGCACTGCGAGGACCTGCCCCGACGTCGCGTTCATGATCGATCAGTTCGTCAACTGCGCGATAACCGAGTTCATCACCTGCGGCAGCATCGAGTGCGTCATGCGCGAGTGCTCCGAAGAGGTGGCGGCCTGTCTACGCACCCGCTGCCCCCCCTAGCAATCGCGCCCACGCACGCCATTCGCCGGCTTACGTCCTCGGGGCTGACCTCGAAATACCTTTGGTATTCCTTCGGCCCGCCCCTGCGGGCGCGCTCGGCGACTGACGCACGTGGACGCGATTGCCCCATCCGAACGATGGTGGGCACGCCTCCGGGGGGTCTAATCGCCCAAGACGGTGATGGTGATCTTGCGGCGGTGGGGGTGGGTGCGGTGTTCCCAGAGGAATACGCCCTGCCAGGTGCCGAGGTCGAGACGCCCACCGGCGACGGGCACGTTGAGGGACGTGAGGGTGAGGGCGCTACGCACGTGGGCGGACATATCGTCCGGGCCCTCGGCGGTGTGGCCATAGATCGGATCACCGTCGGGGACGAGGCGCGCGAAGAACGCGTCGAGGTCCCGGCGAACCTGGGGGTCTGCATTTTCGTTCACGAGAAGGGACGCGCTCGTATGGTGCACAAAGATGGTGCAGAGCCCGTCGGTGACCGCGCCGTCAGCGACCGCGCGACGCAGTCCGTCGGTCAGGTCGTAGGTTCCGCGACCCCGATCCGTGTGGATGGTGAGGACCTCGCGGTGGATCACTCGGCCGCCTCGGCCTCGTCGATGCGCAACCAGAGCGCCGTCTGGTCACCCACGTAAACGACGGTGTCGCCCTGCCGAAACTCGAACTCGTAGCGGGCGAGGGTCTTGGTCGAACCCTTGCGCACCTTCGTGGTGTGACAATCGGTGATGATGGGCTCGCCGGGGGATGCGAGGGCCTTGAAGCGCGCTTTGTGAATGCGACCGCCGTAGCCAATCCAGCCGTCGGCGTGGCGAAGGTCGAGCACGTAGTAGGCGTGCACGAAGCCCACCATGCCGGTCATGTGGACCATGAGCCCGCCGGACACGTGGCGCGGGTGGCGCACGGGGTGCACGCGTTGTTCTCGGGTCAGGGGCAGCTCCGAGTGGGTCGGCATGCGACAGACGACCCGCCCCGCTTCGCGGTCGACGAGACTCACCTCGTCGAGGAGCAGCCCTCCGGGGCCGTAGGGGCAATCGTCGATGAAGGCTTGGTCCAAGGCCATGGCGGCCGAAGTCTGGCCGGGGAGGTGCCGTCGTCAACTGGAAACGCGCGACGGGTTGGCTACGCCGAGCTCGGAGAGCAGCGCGGTGAGCCGCTCGCCGTGAGCCGCGAGGGAATAGCGCTCCGTGACGAAGTCGATGCCGGCGGGGGAGAGCTGATGCCAGAGCGCATCGTCTGTATGGGCACGCACTAGGGCCTCGGCTATCGCCTCGGGCTCATCCGCGACCAGGATGTCGCGGTCGTTCTCGAGACCACTGCCCTCGACGCCGACGGAGGTCGTGACGCAGGGCACCCCGCGGCCGAGGCTATCAGCGACCTTGCCCTTGAGCCCGGCACCGTAGCGTAGGGGCGCAACGCTCACCCTGACGCGGTCGAACATCGCCCCGAGGTCGGCGACGTGACCGTGGACTTCGATGTCGTCGGCCGCCATGTCGAAGATGGCGCGAGGTGTCGAGCTGCCCACGATGTGCAGCTTCATCCCGGGGGCTAACCGTCGGACCTCCGGCCAGATGGAGCCGACGAGGAAATCCACGGCGTCGACGTTGGGTCGGTGGCGGAAGCCTCCCACGAAGAGCACCCCCTCCCGCCCTTCGAGGGGGGCGCCGAGGCCCGAGATCTCTCGCAGCAACGGCACGATGTCGACCCGGGCGCCGGGGACCTCGCGACGAAGCACCTCGGCCTCGAGGCTGCTGAGCACGATGGTCGCATCCGCGCGCCGCACGGCCCCGAGCTCGCGCCGCCGAGTATCCGCCGCCTTCCACTTCATGACCGTGGACCCGGTGTGCCGGGCCTCCCGCTCCTCTCGCTGGTAGCTGAGGTCGACCGTATTGAAGACGACCTTCGCCTGGGGGCAGTGGCGGCGAACGGCGGGAAGAAATCGGTCCGCGATTCGGGCCCGGTGAATGACGACCAAGTCGAACTCCCCGCCGCGCTCCCGGAGCAGGCGCCCCACGCTCGGCTCGTAGGGGAGGTAGGGGCATTCGACGCCCATGCTCTGAAGGGTCTCGGTGTAGGGGCCGCCGTACCAATGCACGTTGGGAACGGGGAGCCCCCGGGGGATGGGCAGTACCGGGAGGAAGGTGACTCGACATCCAATCTGCCGGAAAACCCGCAGCATGTTCACCAGGTCGACGGACCCCGAGTCCTGGTCGGGCTTCGGGGTGCGCGAATCCAAGACGAGCACGGACGCACCGCTCACCCGGTCCCGCTCGCCGGCACTGACATCACCGTAGATTCCGTGTCCGTCGAGGACGGGCCCCCAGGCCTCTCGGAAGTTGGCTTGGTTGATGACCTGATGGCGCTTGGGACCGACCGCGAGATCGGTCCCCGAAGTCGCGCCCTCGTAGTGGATGATGCGCGACGCTGGTTGGTAGAGCACCCGCCGGCCCGCCCCCCGGACCTTGAACGCCAGGTCGGTATCTTCGTAGTAGGCCGGCGCGTACCGTCGGTCGAAGCCGCCGACCTCGTCGAAGAGTGCCTTCGGGATGAGCACCGAGGCCGCGCTGCAGTAGTCCGCGTCGCGGAGCGCGCAGTACGAAGGGTTCCAGGGGTCGCGGCCGTTGCCCCAGTTCGTTGCCGAGGCGTCACGCCAGACGATGCCTCCGGCTTCTTGCAGGGCCAGGTTTGGGTAGATCAGCTTCGAGCCGACGAGCCCGGCGGCGGGAACGGACTCGAGGGTCTCAACCAGGCGATCGAGCCATCCGGGGAGAGCAACCGTGTCGTTGTTGAGGAAGTGCAGGTACCGGCCGCGGGCGGCGGCCGCCCCACGGTTGCAGCTCGTGATGAAGCCGCCGTTCTCTTCGTTGCGAAGATAGCGAATGCCGGGACACCGAGCGAGGACCTGCTGCGTCCCGTCGGGTGAGCAGTCGTCGACGACGATGATCTCGAAGGACGTCTTCTCGTGGCAGGCGCCGAGGGACAGCAGGCAGCGGCACGTGTAGTCGAGCTTGCCGTAGACGGGGATGATGACCGAAACCGTCGGGTCGCTGACGACATCGGGCAGGTGCCCGGCGAGCAGCACGGCCTCGTGTTCCGAGGCGGCCCAAGGCATGAGTTCTTCGAGCTCGGCCTTGAGGCGCGCCGTGTGAATGAGGCGCATCGGCCAGCCGCGCATGTCCTGGGCCAACAGACGCCACGCACCCCGGGCCCGCGCGTGCAGCACGGCCGCGCGGTTCTCCCCGGCGGGGATGCCCGTCAGCTCACGCTCGAGGGTCTGTCGCAGTCGTCGGAGCAAGGGCACCTTCATGATCGCCGTCCAGGCGATCCGCTTGCAGGGCCGAGAGGGTGTCCCAGGGGCGACGCGCGCGCAAAGTCAGAGTTCGAGGGCGCCGGGCCGCGACGCGACCACCGCGCGCCGAGCGTCCTCGGGGCCGCCGAGCTCGACGGAGGCAAAGGGCAACCCATCGCGATAAACCACGCCCTCAGCGTGCAAATGCCAGCGCCCGGAGGAGCCGCGCTCCCCCTCGAAGACCCCGTCTTCAAGCACGAATGTGCCCGCCGGGGTGAGCCACGTATCGTACCAAGTCCGATAGAACACCTCGGAGGCGCCCTCCCGGAGCAGGTAGCGCACTTCGTCGAGGTCGAGGTCGAGGTCGCCTCCCTCGATCCGGGCGCGGAGGGCCACTTCGGCCTCCTCGTGGTCCGATCCCCGGGTGCCGACGGCGAGGACCCCGAGGGTCACCCGAACGAGGCGCCCGCCGATCGGTACGCGCCCAGCCACCTCGACCTCGAGGGCACCACCGTCTCGTTCCGACCTCACCGTGACATCGGTCCCGTCGATGCCGATGAAGCGAAAGCCGAGGGCGTGGTCCTCGTCATGGAACGACGGGCCGACCAGGCCGCGGACAAAATCGAGCTGGCATTCGCCCTCGGGCACGGCGTCCGCCCCCGTGGCCCCGGCCGCGGGACCGCAGAGCCGTGGGGCGCGTTCGTAGAGCCCCCATGCTTCGCGGCCGACCGCAATTGCGGTGGCCAGCTCCGTATGGGCCGGGCTCGCATCGGCGCAACCAGCAAGCGTGAGCGTGGCGAAGAGGGTGATCTGCGCGAGGGTCGACATTGGTCGAGGGCATTGCTTGTGCATGCCCTTGTATCGGCTGCCCGGCGCGCCAGTTGTTCGCTTTCTCCGCCTTCCTCTTCGAAGATGGCTTCGTGCTCCAGAACCTCATCGGCACCGTCCTCCGCCCCCGAGCCACCATGGCCCTCCTGAAAGAGGCACCGCCCAGGGCCGGCCTCGGGCCGGTACTGCTCGCCGGTGCCTCCTGGGCCGCGTTCAGCGCCATCCTCAACGCCGGCGGCTACGCGCCGAGCCGTCCGGCGCCCCTGATCGATGGGGACGTGCACTACCTCGCCCAGTCGTTCTTCGTCACCCCCCTCTTTCTCCTGGCCTGGGCCGTGATGACCGCGACCTCCGCCTCCGTAGCCCGCCGCTACGGTGCATCGGCCACCTCGGGCGCCCTCGCCGCCCCCCTCGGCTTCGCCTACGGCGTCCCCCTCGTGATCGCCTGGGCGCTGCCCGACGCCATACTCTTCGCCCTCGTCGGCTTCGACGCTCTGGGCCCCCTCGTCCGCATCATCGGCCCGTTCACGGCCCTCTACATGGCCTCGCTGAGCACCCTCGCAGTCCGTGCCGTGACCGGATTGCCCTGGCCCCGAGCGACCGTCACCGCCCTCGCCGGCCTAGTCGCCCAAGGCATTCTCGCTGGCTGGGCCCTCCGATAGGGGCGCAGCGAGCAAGCGTCCGCAGGCGGAACCGGAATTTTGATCGGCAAAGGAGAGAAACTTCAAACCGTCCCCGGTTAACACTACGATCCGGGCGACGATGAAGGAGCTTGGGAAATGTGGGCCGTATTCCCTGCGGCGCTGGGTGGCCGCAGGGGGGATGGGCGAGGTGTTTCTTTCCCATGGGCCGACGCCTCGAGGGCCGGGGCCGGCGGCCGTGAAGCGTCTGCTGCCCCAGGCCAAGGACGACCCTACCTTCGTGCAGATGTTTCTCGACGAGGGGCGCCTGGTAA
Organism: Deltaproteobacteria bacterium; assembly: GCA_019312705.1. Next base: position 509 of record JAFDCW010000208.1, on the reverse strand, counting down.
AAGGGCTCCGGCATCCGAACATCTGCGCGGTCTACGACCTCGGTGAAGACCGCGGCCAGTATTACATCGCGATGGAGTGGGCCGATGGGGTCTCGCTCGAGCAACTCATCACCCGGGCCCGGGGCCGCGGGGGGCTGCCGGTCGAAGCCGTCGCGCGCATCGTCGCCGACATCGCCAACGCCCTCGACTACGCGCACCGCTTTCGCGATGAGCAGGACCGCTTCCTGGCGATCGTTCACCGGGACGTGAGTCCGCCGAACATCATGGTCGGTCTCCGGGGTCGGGTGAAGCTGCTCGACTTCGGCCTGGCAAAGGCGCGCAGCCAGCTCACGAAGACCCAACCGGGGACGGTGAAGGGCAAGTTCGGCTACCTCGCCCCGGAGCAACTGACAGGCAACGTCGACGCCCGCACCGATGTATTCGCCCTGGGCCTCTGCATGTATGAGGCGATGACCGGCGAGGCGTTCTTCAATCAAGAGACCGCCGCCGAAACGGTGACGAACATCCGT
>JAFDCW010000938.1 GCA_019312705.1 Deltaproteobacteria bacterium | reverse complement strand
CCGGGCCAGTGCCGATCGAGGACTTCGCCACCGTGGGGGCGGACGTGGTGTGCACACAAAGAGCCGAATGCTGTTCGAGCCTTTTCGAGACCCGACAGGAGCAGATCGACCGTTGTGCCTCCACGGTCGTCCCGATCACGCGCAGTGTCGTCGAAGACCTTCAGCTTTCGATCGACGCCGGACGCTTGGCGTATGACGGCGACATCACCGGAGACTGTCTTCGCCACCTCGAGGCTCTCGCATGTGGGGCGGTACCAGCAGACGACCCTTACGGTGAGGGTTGCGAAGAAGGCTTCGTGCCTCTCGTCATGGACGGTGGTGCTTGCACCGAAGACGTCGAGTGCCTGACCGGGCGATGCGACGTCACGTCGTCCGGTGAGGACGGGAGCTGTGTCATCAAGGATGCCGAAGGCATGGATTGCCGCACCGGCAACTGCGACGATGGCCTCTACTGCACGACATCGGGCCGAACCTGCAGACCCAAGCGCGTCGACGGCGCAGATTGTGATTCGGACCGCCAGTGCCAGAGCGACGCCTGCGACGACGACGTCTGCGTGGCCGATACAATCTGCAACTGATCGGCGGGGCGGTGGCGCTGCTGTCCCCGAGGGCAATGATAGGCCCCTTGGCATCGAATTGGGTCTAGACTCGAAGGACGATGCTCCCCCGCTCCTGTAGTTCTTGGTGCTTGGTATGGCTGTCGGTGCTCTTGGTCCCGGCGGTCTCCGGATGCGCGCTCGATACTTCGGCGGTGATCGGGTCCGACTCCGGCGCCGCAGACTCGGGCAGCGCAGACTCGGGCGCCGCAGACTCGGGCAGCGCAGACTCGGGCAGCGCAGACTCCGGCGCCGCAGACTCCGGCGCCGCAGACTCGGGCGGCATGGACTCCGGCGCGGGCGATACCGGGGTCATCGATGCCGGCTGCGACCCGACCGCTTGCCCGGGGCACCGTTGTCAGGCGGGGGCCTGCGCTCACTACGAGAGCTGTGAAGCGCTGCACGGGGCGGATCGCACGCTCCCGAGCGGGGTCTACCCCGTGCTCCCGGTGGGGCGGCCCGCGCCCTTCGACGTCTATTGCGAGATGAGCGACGCGGGGGGCGGCTGGACCTTGGTGCTCAAGACCGATGGCACCACATCCCGGTTCGACTTCACCGATGCCTTGTGGACCGACGGCGCGCTGCACAACGAGACGTCCCTCGACCTAACCCCCGGCGACGCAAAGCTGAGAGCCTACCTCGAGGTCCCCTTTGACCAGGTGCGCGTGGGCCTGCAGCCGCTCGGTGGCACGACGCGATGGCTCATGCTCCAACGCGCAGATGGCGCGATCGGCTCGATGCGTGAGGCGATGATGCAAGGCGGCGCGCCGGCACTGGTGTACGCCGACGGGACCGCGCCGACCTACGACGACTGGGTCGCGATCCTTCCGGGCGCTGACGCCGAGCTTCAGCGCGGCTGCGGGCGCTCGGCGTTGCCAAACCCCGGAGGCGGAGGATGCGGCACCATCTGCGCAAACGTCCGCGTCGGCATCCTCGGAAACAACAGCGGCAGCTGCATGACACCCGACAGCTACCTCGGCCTCGGCGGGCACCCATCGGACAACGTCGGCGCCGCTCCGACGGGCGCGGTCAGCGCGAGCAGCGTCGAGCGGCAGGCCTATGGGTACTTGATGGTTCGGTGAGGGGAGCCCTCCCGAGACACGAGGGCGCGTCAAAAGGAACGCGGTCGAGGCGAAATTCGCACCGATCGGGCGCTATGATGACGGCACGATGCCTGCTACTTGCGGGGCCATGGGGCTTTTGAATCGATTCTTGCTCGTCGCCGCGACCCTGTCGGCGGTTCTCCTCGTCTTCATCTCGGGCGCGGACGCGTGCGCTTGTTGTGACGGGTCGGGGGAGCGAACGCTGGTGGGATGGTCGGCATCTGGCCGCAGCGCGATGATCGAACACCAATACACCACGGCCTGCGAGCCAGCCCACGCGCTCGAGGTCTGGCCGGTGCGCAGCCAGGCCCCGAGCCACTGCTTCGACCTGCAAGCAGAAGACCCTGACGCGCGGACGGCCTGCGATGCGCTCACCTTTCAGGAGGACGCCCGCCAGGCCGGGCGAACGACACCGGGCGCTTCCACCCGGCAACGATTCTATCCCCAGGCCGGCCGGCTCATCAAAAGCCAGCACCTCGTAGCGAGGCTGTCGCCGCTGCCCATCGATTCGCGCCCCGACGACGACGTGTGCATGACACGTCGCCACCGACTGACCGTCACGCTCCGCGGGGCCCCTCGCCACACTCTCGTGGACCGCGTCATCTGCGTCAGTGCGCCGGACGACGTCGGCGAAACCCTCGGCC
>JAFDCW010000937.1 GCA_019312705.1 Deltaproteobacteria bacterium | reverse complement strand
TCGCGAACTCGAGCTCTCGGCCCTGCTGCAGAGCGCCTTCGACACGGCGACGGGAAGCGGCCCCCTGGCGAGCGCGGTCGACGACGCGGGGGTCGAGTACACCCTGGCGTGCCTGTCGGACCCGGATCCGGTGGCGCGCATCCACGCCTTCCTGGGCGAGCGCCCGTGCGTGATCGCGGACGGCCACCACCGCTACGAGACCGCCCTCGAATACCGTCGCCAACAGCGCGCGGCGGCGGGCGACGTCGTTGTCGATGCCCCCTTTGAATCGACCCTCGCCTACTTCGCGAACGCCTACGCGCCGGGCAGCCTGCTGCTCCCCATCCACCGGGTGATTCGCGAAGTGGCGGCTCCCGATGCGGATGCCTGGCTCGAGCGGCTGCCGGGTTGGCGCTGCGAGAGCGTGGCGGGCGCCGATATCGAGAGCGTGGCGGCCCTGCTCGAACAGCATCTCGCCCCGCTCACCGATCGCGCCGCCTTTGCGGCCGACGACGGCAGTGGCGTGCTGCGTATCTTCAGCCGCGACGAGCCCCTGGGCGACGCCTTGATGGTGCGGGTGATCGAGGAGGACGTGATCGGCCGCGTCTTCGGACTCTCGACCGAGGCCATCCGCGAGGGGGCGGTGAGTTTCCCCAAGAGCGCGGCCCGGGCCGCCCGCGAAGTGAGGGAGGGGCAGGGCACCGTCGCCCTCTACCTGAACGCCCTCTCGCCCGACGATGTCTTTCGGGTCACGGGGGAGGGTGAGGTGATGCCCCAGAAGTCGACCTTCTTCTACCCGAAGGTTCCCACCGGCATGGTATTCCGGGTGCACGAGCCGTCCGAGTGAGCGGCCCCCGGCGCAAGAGCCAGCCGAAGGCCATCGGATCGATGATGGCCAGCGTCCTCGAGGACCTCGGGTTGGCCGCGGCCGCCAGCGCGTTTCAGATCGGCGAGCGCTGGGAGGAGGCCGTGGGGGCCGATGTGGCGCGCCACGCCCGGCCGGCCGGCATCCGGGGGGGAGTCCTCGAGGTCGAGGTGGATTCCAGCGTCTGGTGCCAGCAGCTTCAGATGAACCGCCGGGAGATCCTGGCGGCCCTCGCCGAGGTGCTGGGCGACGATGCACCGGCGGATCTGCGTTTTCGCGTCGCCTGAATGAGTCAATGATCTCGGGCAGTTGACCCTCGTGGGGCAATTTCCTAGAGTTGCGCGCCGCTAGACCGGCCCGCGTGAATCCGATCGCTTCCCGGCAGAGAAATCCACCGGCCCCGGCAGACCGCCGGCCCGGCCCACACATCACTCAACGATCCGCCGCGAGCATTTCCTCGATCCACGAGGGCGTGCGGGCAGTGGGTCACAACGATCAAAGCATCGGCAGGACTGTTCATCACCGAACGGGCCCGACCGATCGAAGCACTGGAGACACCGCATGGTGAAGATCCGCCTGACCCGTCAGGGTACGACGAAGCGCCCCTTCTACCGGGTGACGGCCATCGACGAGCGCAAGGCGCGCAACGGTCGACCGCTGGAATTCCTCGGCACCTACGACCCGCGTCCCGACAAGATGCTGATCAATATCGACCTCGAGGGCGTCGACGCCTGGGTGGCCAAGGGCGCCCAGCTGAGCGACACGGTGCGAACGCTCATCAAGCGCGTGCGCCGCGAAGCCGCCGCGGGCGGTGCCTCCTGATGGCGGGCAGCGATTCCGACGGCACCGCCGAAGCGGCCGACCTCATCGAATTCATCGCCAAGGCGCTCGTGAGCGAGCCCAGCGAAATCAACGTTGTGGTGAACGACGACGGTCGCACCCTCGAACTCGAAACGGCCGTAGACGATCGCGGCCGGGTGATCGGCCGACAGGGCCGCGTCGCCAAGGCCATGCGGGCCGTGTTGGGCAAGTCGGGGGGCGGTCAGGACCTGCGCCTCGACATCGTCGACTGATCCGCGGTTCCGGTCTCCTCCATGCCTACGTCCGGCGGCAGCGAGCGCGTGGTGCTCGCCCGCATCGTGGGCGCCCATGCGCTTCGGGGTGAAGTGCGGGCGCGCTTCTTCGGCGACGGTCCCGCCACCCTGCTGGAGATTCCGCGTGTGTGGCTCGCGAAGGAGCCCGAGGCCGCCGATGCGCGCGCGTATCGGGTCGAGAAGGCCGGCACGGGTCGTGGGGGCGAAGTCCGCCTGGCGCTCGAAGGCGTCGAGGGACGCAATGCGGCCGATGAGCTGCGGGGCCTCTTCGTGCTCGCCGACGAAGCGGACCTGCCGAGCCTGGCCGAGGACGAGTACTACTGGCACCAATTGGTGGGCTGCCAGGTCGAAGACACGGCCGGCGCCCCGATTGGCCGTGTGAAAGAGATCTGGGAGACCGGCGCT
>JAFDCW010000936.1 GCA_019312705.1 Deltaproteobacteria bacterium | reverse complement strand
CATCCTCGAATACGCCTCGAGGGCGCTGTCGGGGCTGGACATGTCGTAGCCGTTGATCGTTCGCAGCAGGTCCCCGTTCTGGAGGCCGAGGCGCCCAAGGATGCTGTTCCGGCGGATGCCGTAGAGCTTCACTCCGACGGTGCGGCCGTTCTCTTCGTGGGGGATGACCCGGGCGGTGCGCATCAGCTCGGCCTGGTTGGTCAGCAGCTGGTCGACCAGGGTGCGCGCCACCGTGAAGCTCGTATCGGAGTTGCGGGTGATGCCGCTCTCCATGTCCGCCGTCGGGATGGCGCCCTCGCGGGTAGGGCGCTCGGCCCGGGCCGCCATCGTCGCCGCTGGACGCGCCGGAGCGGTGGCGGCGATCGGGGCCCCCGGGTCGAACATCATGATCTGGCAGTGGCTCCCGGAGGCCGGCAAAAGCACGACCGCGCTCGAGTCGATCGACACGACTTGTTTGTCGTCCACCGACATGCCTTCGCGGTAGAGCATCGCCTTGCCCGTGGCCCCGGTGATGGCGGCGAAGGACCACTGATGGCTCTGCGTATTGACCAGCGCACCGACGAGGCGCACCGAGCCTTCGCAGCGGGGCAGGGGGCCTTCGCCGGGCTCGGGCGGCGGGCCGTCGTCTTCGGCGTACTCGACCTCTTCCGCAGCGATGTTCCAGAGGTCCCCGGTATCCGAGTCGAAGATGTTTCGAGTCAGGATGGCCTCGGGGTTCTTTTGCTCCGGTCCCGCGCTGCGTCCCGCGCCGGCACCGCGTGCCGGGGCCGAAGAGCCGCTGTCGAGACTCAAGAACGTCGCCGCGAGCAGCCCCGTGGTCCCCTGGGCGAGGAACAACGCGGTCAGGACCAACGTGCAGAGCACGATGGCGACAGCGATTCGACGATTTCGACGGGTACCCACGGAACCTTCCCCGGAGCATTGCTCAGCAAGGCGTGTGCCTAGTGGATGCGCGGCGTAATTGCCAGTGATCTCCGCATGTTTTCGCCCAGTGCCCGGTGGCCCCGGGGACAAGCTGACACCCGCCCGAGCCAATGCCGGCGATCGCCTGACAAGTTGTCACTTAACAAGAAGGCGAGGTGGCCGTCGGCGGGTGCTTCCGGCGCAGCACTACCGGCGCCGCTACGGTCGGCCTGTCGGCTCTGCGCGACTTCGTCGCGCTGCCGCCTTGGGCCGACCTGCGCGGCGCCTTCTTGTTAGGGGCCGTCTTCGCGCTCGGCGCCGATCTTCCGGTAGATCGTCCGGGCGCTGATTCCGAGCAGCTGGGCGGCGAGCTGTTTGTCGCCGTGGGTGTGGGAGAGGGTGGCGTGGAGGACGCGACGCTCGATCTCGCTCATGGTGGTGCCGATGGCGAAGGACAGGGATGCCTGGCTCGCTTCGGCGCTCGCGATCGGTGCCGGCAGGTCCGCCGGCGTCAGGCTTTCGCCCCGGCTCAAGACGACGGCGCGCTCGATGACGTTTTCGAGCTCGCGCACGTTGCCGGGCCAGTCGTAGGCCATGAGGCGGTCGAGGGCTTCGCGATCTACGGCCATGCGGGGTTTGCCGTTCTTGGTGCAGTAGACCTCGAGGAAGTGGTCGACGAGCAGGGGCACGTCGTCGCGGCGGTCGGCGAGGCGCGGCGAGGTGATGGCGATGACGTTGAGCCGATAGAAGAGGTCTTCCCGGAATTCGCCGTCGGCGACCGCCTGCCGAAGGTCTCGGTTGGTCGCGCAGACCAGACGGAAATCGGCCCGTTCTGTCTTGCCCCCAACGGGCTCGTACTCGCCCTCCTGGAGGACCCGGAGCAGTTTCACCTGGACCTGGGGGGTGAGCTCGCCGATCTCGTCGAGGAAGAGCGTACCCCCCCGGGCTTGGGCGATGCGTCCGTCACGCTTCTGCGCGGCGCCCGTGAAGGCGCCCTTTTCGTGACCGAAGAGCTCCGACTCGATCACCGTCTCTGGGAGCGCCGCGAGGTTCACGGCGACCAGAGGGCCGGTCCGCTCGCTGTGCTCGTGGATCAGACGGGCGATGAGCTCCTTGCCGGTGCCGCTCTCGCCGAGGACGAGGACCGTCGCCGTCGACGGCGCCGCCTGGTTGGCGGTGTCGAGGGCATGGCGGAGCGCCGGTGAGTTGCCAACGATGGTGCGGTTCTTGAGCGCCGAGAGCTCTTTCTTGAGCGTGCGGTTTTCGGCGACGAGGCGATGGCGCTCCGCCGCCTTGGACACCGTCTTGACGATCTGCATGCGCTTCAGGGGCTTTTCGACGAAGTCGTAGGCGCCTTCGCGCATCGCCTCGACCGCAGTCTCGATCGTGCCGTAGGCGGTCATCACGACGGATTCGGCGTCTGGGGCCACCGCCCGGAGG
>JAFDCW010000207.1 GCA_019312705.1 Deltaproteobacteria bacterium | reverse complement strand
CACCGTGCCGCCGGAGGTCTCATAGAGCTGGTAGGCTAGGTCCAGGGTTGCATCCCCACCGACCTGGCCCGGGACGATGTCGTAGGTGAAGTGGCGCGTCGAAGTACCGACGGTGGTCTCCCATAGGGTCGAAGCGTCGGCGGCCGAGACGAAGCGCAGCTTCTGGGGGTCGGGGCCGATGCCGAGAACGATCTCGGGGGTTCCGTCGCCGGTGAGATCGACGATCGACGGGAGCACGGCCCCCGAGATCTCCCAGTCCAGGGTCGGCGGCTCGACCAGTGTCGCGCCCGAGGGCCCGAGGCGCCGAAGCACCCCGCGGCTATCCCGGACGAGGACCTCCGCTGCGCCGTCGCCATCGAGGTCCGCCGAAATAGGCGCCGTGCTGATGCCGCGAACGCCGCTGTAGTAGCCGCCGATGCGCAGGCCTCTGAGGGAGATCTCTCCCGTCGTGGACGCGTTCGTAGGCTGGAGGTTGTCGTCGAGGACCCACATGTACCCGTCCGACCGGGCGACGACCAACTGCGGGTAATCGCGAGTGACGCTGTCGAAGACCTCGAAGGTCAAGAGCTTCACATCGGCGTCGATGCTCAGGCTCGCGACCTCGGTGGGGGGGTCCGTGGCGCCCGAGAGGGCGACGAGCTCCGTCGTGCGGCCGGCGACCACTCGGAGAGCGATGAGCTCGTCCGTTCCGTCTCGGTTCACATCGAGACTGAGGGCTCGGGTTCGCGCCGACCCCGTTCGGTGACGCGGTTCGTCGCGTACCAAAACGGAGGTCGTCCCCGGCGCCGTGAACATGCGCTCGAGCCCCGTCGCCGTGTAGCTGAAGGCGCTCAGGCCTACCTCGTCGTCGCCGCTCAGGATCTCCGGCGAGCCGTCGGCGTCGAGGTCCGTGAGACCACGGAAGGGACCCACGGGGATCGCGTCGAGTTCGGTACCGTCGGCGCCCGAGAGCACGACGGTGCTCCAACGGTCGGTGCTGCCGGTGTAGAAGCTCGTGACGACCTCGGTGGAGCCGTCGCCGAGGAGGTCGAAGACGCCCCCCGGGCCCCAACCGTGGCGGTCGTCGAGGGTGCTAGCGACCGACCGCTCCCAGCGCTTCACCAACGTCGTCGAGCCCGGGTCCCAGTCCATCACGAATACGCGCCGAGAGTTCACCGGAGGCGCGTAGTTGTTCTCCGTGAAGCAGACCAACTCCATGCGGCCGTCGTCGTCGACGTCGGCCATGACCGTCGTCGCCTGGCCGTAGGGGATCGACCCGACGTCTTCGGACTCGGATTCGAAAGACCCATCGGTCGTCGAGTAGATGTAGAAACGGAAACGACCTTGAGCGACGACCTCGAGGACGCCGTCGCCGTCGATATCCACGATCGTATCGCGGCCGCCGCATACGTAGTCCCGGCGCCCGCGCTCGAGGGCGAAGAGTCGCGTCGGTGAGCCCACGTCGGCGGCGAAGGTGTAGGCCTCTGCGATGTCCCCGAGGGACCCCGTTGAGCCGCAGGCGGCGTCCGCGAAGTAGAGGTCGAGGACGCCGTCCCCGTCGAAGTCGGCGAAGCGCACGTTGCCCATATTGCCCACGACCCCAGCGGGAAGCGTCCAGAGCACGGCCCCGTCGGTCGGTCGGATGACGTGCAGGCGGCCCGCCCGGGCGCTGGCGATGAGCTCCGGAGCGCCGTCTCCGTCGAGGTCGTGGAGGCCGTCGATTCGCGTGAGGTCGAGGGCCTCGGTCTCCCACCGCACCGCGTCCCGGGGAGTCTTGGCCAGGAGCGCGCCGCCCATCAGGAAGAGGACCTCGGGGTTTCCGTCGGAGTCGATGTCGAAGGTCAGATACTGCTCGCGCCCGAGAGAGCCGCCGAGGTAGGTGCGCCACGAGGCTGCGGGTTGATCGATGTTCGACGTCCCGTCGGCGGTCGAGGACCGCAAGCGGTCATGGCGCGCCATGGGCCAATCCGCAGACACTCCAGCCGGGGCCGCGAGCAGGCAGGCAGAGAGCAAGAGACGTAAGCCGGAAGTAGCGAAGAAAGATCGTGGGGAAGGCATGCATGCATGCTCGCCCAAAGCGCGGACGCGCACAATGCGCCGACGTGCCGACGCCTCGCCCAGGAGGCCCTCGCCAGGACCTGAATTAGAAGCCGTCGACCCCGTAGGTCGCGATAAACGCCTCCCGGATCTCTTCGAAGGGCAGGTCCCGGAAGACGCCCCGGTGGTTCACATACTCCATGCAGCGTTCGCCCTCCTGGTCGTAGGGCTGCAGCAGCGCGTCGTGCACGCCGTCGAAGTCGAGGGGCTCGACTCCGAAGAAGTGGCAGAGGCTCTCATTGAAGGCGGGGCTCGCTTTGACCCAGCGGCCGTCGATGAAGAGCTCCGTATAGCCGTGATAGACGAAGAGGTCTGTGCCCATCGCCTCCCGGAGCTCGTCGCTGGAGAGGTGGTTCTTGACGTCGGCGAAGCCGAGGCGGGCGGGAATGCCGACGGCCCGGGCGCCGGCGGCGAGCAGCACCGCCTTGGGCACGCAGAAGGTGTTCTTCTGCGTGAGGATGACGCTCGCTTTGTAGTCGGACCGGTCCCGGGAGACGGCGTAGGGGTCGTAGCGGAGCTCTTCTCTGACGGCGAGGAAGAGCCGGGATGCCTTTTCCGGGTCTGTGCCGGCGTCGCCGATGCGACCGCGGGCCCAGGCGACGACGGACGGGTGCTCGCTATCGACAAACTCGGTCGCCGCCAAGTATTCGGCCGGGTCGCCCGGGTCGCTGGGGCCCGTCGAAGGCGCCTCGCTCATTCGTCGTCCCACACCGTGAGGATCTCCGGGAGCTCCCGAAGCTCGAAGTCGCCGTCGAGGCAGACGACGATCACGTCGGCTTCGGTGAGCAGCTCGTCACCGCGGTAGAGGCGCTGGCGCATCTTCAGCTTGTAGGCGCTGCCGGGGACGATCTCGGTCAGCACCTCGGCCTCGTCTCCGAGGCGGCCGGGCTTGTGGAAGGTGATGTTCATATTGAACACCACGAAGTTGTGGCCCTCTTGGTTCCACTCGCCGACCGTCTTGCCCAGCCCCGCGATGAGCTCCGTTCGGCCTCGCTCGAAGTACTTGAGGTAGTTGGCGTAGTAGACGACCCCGAGGGAATCCGTGTCCTCGTAGTACACCTTGACCGGCAGACGGTTCTCCATGGCCGGGAGTATTGCTGCACTGATGGCGCTGTCCACAGTAGACCCCGCGGAGGCGTCTCACGCGGACGAGTCCTCCGAATGCGAACAGTGGGAAGGGGCTCACGCGTCGCCGAGCGTGGTGAAGTTCTCGTCGAACCGTTCGTCCCACATGGTTCTCCCTCGACCATCCTTCGTGCGAGCATGTCGGTCGCCCGCTTCGGTCGCGCGCTTCGGTCGCCCGCTTCGCCCCCCGCGGACTTGTGAGGGCAAGCCCGATCCTGTAGACCGGCCAGTTCTCTGAACCGTACCGAGGAACGACAAATGACTGACCAGCCACAGCCAGGCCACATCATGCAGACCGCCACCGCACACGCCTAGCGGATATGTCTCGCCCAGACGGCCACGAGGGCGGGTCGGGCGCGCACGGCGGCGGTGAGCGCTTCTACCTTGGGCAAGTGCGCGCGCCGCCAAGCTGCGTCCAACCAGACGCTGAACTTCGTGATGTAGAGGTCCGTGGCAGAGAATCCACTGGCGATGCAGTAGGGCGAGCCGGCCAAGTTGGCTTCGAGGATGAGCCAGCGCTGGCGCATGATCGCCTCTGCTCGCTCTCGGACCGCCGCGACCCCGTCTTCGGACGGAGCGAAGCGCTCGGGGTAGTCGACGATCTCGACCATCGGATAGAGTTCTGTCGCGAGGAAGAGCATCCACCGTAGCGCCTGCGCCCGCTCCTTCGAACCCGCCGGCGGCAAGAGCCCTCCGTCCGGGTGGCGCTCGTCGAGGGTCAGGAGAATCGCCACCGACTCGGTGATGATCTCACCGCCTGGGAGCTCGAGGGTCGGCATCTTGCGGTGCGGGTTGATCGACCGATAGGCGTCGCGCCGATGCTCGCCGTTCCGGGCGTCGAGGTCCCGCGCCTCGTATGGCACCCCGATTTCGGCGCAAGCGGCTTCGACGATCCCCGAGCCCGAGCCAGGCGCGCCATGGATGACGTAGGTCATGCGGCGATACTACCTCGTCCGCCCGACGCACCCAGTGGCGGCTCGGCAACCGGCGGGGCGTCCGCACGACGTCCGCCGGAACCACCGCCGCGTCAGTCCGCTACTCCCCGGGCAGGCCAGAGCACGTCACGAAGCTGTCGAGGCAGCCCGCCATGCGGCGACACATCGTGCAGCGCGCGGCGTCCGAGCCGAGACACGCCGTCAGGCAGTTGCTCCTCGTGCACTCGGAGGTCGCTCCGAAGCACGCGGCGCATGCCATCGTCAGCCCGACGTCGTCCCGCATGCAGTCGGTCACACAGGACTCGGCACCGAAGCAGCCCCGCCCGCAGCTCTCGGCCTCGGCGGGGATGTCCGTCGCAGCGACGACGGCTTGGTCTGCTGCGTTCGAGCAGGCCCCCGTCGGAAGCGTGCCAGTGTCGCTCCCTCCACCGCCGTCGGTCCCGGGACCGGTGTCGGTCTCGCTCCCTGTGTCGCTCGCGGTGCCCGAGTCGGTGGCCACGCCCGAGTCGGTGGTCGTCGACGAGTCGGCCCCTCCGGTCCCGGAGTCGGTTGGGGCGGAGTCGTCGGAGCCGCAGGCGGTCAGGGCGACGATGGTCGACAGGGCTAGGGCGGTCAGGGAAAGCTTCACGTATCCTCCAAAGGGGGGGGTAGGCGGCGATGGTCCCAGAGAGGCACACCATCGGTCGACTTCCTCGTGGCGACGCCCCGCGCCCACCCAGGCGGGCCGTTCGGCTTGCCGAAGATCGGACCCTCAGAGTCGACTGACCGCCGATGGGCCATTGGCTCTCGATATTCCGTGTTGCTACTTGCCAGCCCTCGCCGTGGGCACGTGACGAGGCCTCAATGCGGACCGAGGGCCTCTACGATCTCAGCGAGGATGCTCTCGGCGCTGCGGTCGAGCACGGGGGCGAGGCCGTTCGCGAGCAGGGCCCGGGCTGTGGCGGCGGCTGCCCCTTCGATTGCCGCATAGCTATCCGGAATCGAGGCCTTCATGGCCGCGAGCTCTCGCGCTTTGTCGGCGCAATACTCGAGGTCCGTTGCGTCATCGTTTAGTTTACCGGCTGATGCTGGCTATCTGCCTCGGACGGCATCTGAGCGGAGCTCACGGCAACATCATTCCGCGGAGCGTGTAGTAGATCAGCGCGGACATCACGGCGGACGCGGGCAATGTGATCACCCAGGCGGATGCGATCTTCAGCAGCTCCTGGCGCTTGACGAGCTCGGTGCGGTAGGCCTTCTTGAGTCGCTTGCGGTCTTTCTTGTTGAGATCGATCGGTCGCAACTGCTTCAGCTGGTCCAGCATCTTCTTCTTTTCGTGCAGCGGGGCTGAGTTGAAGCTGTTTAGGTATGCCTCGACGACCTTCTCGTCCTCCCCGTGGTGGTGTTGCCTGACCTCCTCGACGATCCCGCCATAGCTGCTTTTGATGAACTCGCGCAGGAAGCCGACGCCGAACACGCCACCTACCGCGATGTGCGTCGAGCTCACCGGTAGGCCGAGCTGACTGGCGACGATCACGGTCAGCGCCGCCGCCATCGCGATGCTGTACGCCCGCATCTGGTCCAGTTCGGTGATCTCGGAGCCCACCTTGCGGATCAGCTTCGGTCCGTAGAGGGCGAGGCCGAGCGCGATCCCGGCAGCCCCGATCACCATGATCCAGAGCGGGATGCCAGCCTCCGAAGAGATGCCCTCGTTGCTGATCGTGTCGTAGATGCCGGCCAGGGGACCGACCGCATTGGCCACGTCGTTGGCGCCGTGAGCGAAGCTGAGCAAAGCGGCGGAGCCGATCAGTGGAATCGTGAAGAGCTGATTGACTCCTGCCTTGTCGTTCGTGAGGTCCTTGGACGTCTTTCGAATCCTCACCTTGACGACGATGAACGTCAGCCCCGCCAGGACGAGGCCCACCAGAAGCGCGATGGGAAAACCCACGTTCACGATCTTCTTGACGCCCTTCAGCATCAGGTACGTGCCGAAGGCCCAGGCCATGATCGCGACGAGGAACGGAACCACGCGGTGTGCAGCCGCCATCATGTTTTCCTGATAGGTGATCGAGCGCTTGATCAGATACAGAAACCCAGCGGCAATAAATCCGCCCAAGACGGGGGAGATGACCCAGCTGGCCATGATCTGTCCCACCTTCGACCAGTCGGCGATATCCCATCCCGCGGCTGCGACCCCCGCGCCGAGCACGCCGCCGACGATCGAGTGCGTGGTCGACACGGGTGCGCCCGCCACTGTCGCTGCGTTGAGCCAGAGCGCGGCCGCCAGGAGCGCACCCATCATCATCCAGACGAACGTGTCGCTGTCGGCGATCAGTTCGGGATCGATGATCCCCTTGCGCACGGTCTCCACCACGTCGCCACCGGCGACGAGGGCGCCCGCTGACTCGAGCACGGCGGCGATCAGGATAGCTCCTGTTAATGTCAGCGCCTTGGAGCCCACCGCTGGGCCGACGTTGTTCGCGACGTCATTGGCGCCGATGTTCAGCGCCATGTAGGCGCCGATCAGTGCTGCCACGATGAGCAGTACGTTGCCCGTCGAGTTGATGGCAGGGGTCGCCGTGAAGAGAATCACGCCGACGACGAACAAGATCACCGAGCCGAACCGGAAGAGCTCTTTGCGGCTCAACCCAGCGGCGTCTTCGATTTTCCGGAGGGTGTTTAGATCCACTCACGCCTTTCTATCCGACGCCCACGCCGCATCCCCCGAACGGAGACCGTTAGGTATGCACACGGTGCCATTCGGCAAGGTGCTGAGCTGCACAGCCCGGTCCTCGCGACGGCGTTCGACGACCAGGGCGCCGGGAGCGGGACGGTGTTCTACGAGATGGTGGTGCGCTCACGCGGCGGGCGACGCCTACGGATAGCCGATCTGACCACGGCTTTCGACGCACAGCGACCGCACCTCGCCGTCCTCGGTGGCGCACGGGTAGGGGTCGCCGTTCTCCTCGCTCCAGTCGTTGAAGTTCGGACAGGACAAGCCGATGATGCATTCTCGGGATCCCTGGAATGCGCTGCGACATGCTTCTCCATCGAGGTCTTCGGTGGCGCGAAACTTGTTGATGCACGCCTCGGCGCAGTTGAACTTCTCGATCCTGTCGGCAGCCCTGCAGAAGCCGGTCTTGGCACACGAATCCACACACAGGTGTTGTTCGGTAGCCG
>JAFDCW010000007.1 GCA_019312705.1 Deltaproteobacteria bacterium | reverse complement strand
GAGGCCGATGAAGGGCGCGGTGGCACCGGTCGTGGCGAGGAAGGGCAGGTAGTTCTCGAGGCGGTTGAACTCATTGGACCGAGCGCGGCGCAGTGCCCGGTCGATGTTTTCCGTGTCGCCACCGGCCGGCGCCGAGTCACCGGCGATGCGGGCGAGCTCCACGTAACCCGCCCGGAAGACGCTCGCAACGGGCGATCCGTCGAAGCTCTTGATCTGAGCGTAGACACCCTCGAGGCGCTCGGCATTCCAGGCCGCGCCGCTCTCGCCCCAGAAGAGGTCGAGGAACTTCGTGCTGGACCGGGTCGCCTGCGAGAGGCGGACGATCTTGGCGCCGATGATGAACCAACACCCGACGCTCATCAGCACCAAGGCGAGCATCACCAACTGCACGACCGGCGAGGCCTCGATGACGAGCGTCCAGGGGTCGAGGGTCGCGCGCGTACCCTCCGCCTGTTCGGCGGCGACTTGCAGCATGACAAAATTGACGAGGATTGAGTTCTCCATGGGCTGTCGGGGTTTGAATCACGGCGAGTGATCCCCTGTCAAACCGGGCCTCGTCCCCGGGGGATCACCCCTGAAACCGCCGGACCCCTAGGTCGACCAGGGCCCGGCCCTGGGCGACGACCTCTCGGGCCTCGTCGCGGTGTTTTTTTGCATAGACCTGGCGGTCCACGACGAGGCCCACGGCGTCGATTCCCATCGCCCGAGCCAGCAAAACGGCCCGCGGCAAGTGAAAACGGTTCGTCGCGATGACCGCGCCTTCGATGGCGAAGAGCGCCTTGGCTCGTTCCATCGTCAGGAGCGTGCGCAGACCGCCGGGGTCACTCTGGATTCTGTCCGAAGAAATTCCCCGGTCCCGGCGCCAGCGGCGCATCACCGGAATCTCGACCGGGCCCCCGGAGATGAGGGCCCGGTCGACGGTCCCGGCGTGAAGAAGGTCGAGGGCGCCCGAGAGCCTGTCGCCGAGGACCACCGAGGGTTCGCCGTCCCGAACCCGGGCTCCGGGTACGATGACCACCGATCGCGTCGGCACATCGTCGGCGCTCTCGTAAACGAAGGGGCGGGAGCGGGCTCTGAAGAACCACCCCAGGGGAGTCATCGGCGCCATGATTTCGGTCCCATGGTTCGTCCCCCCTAGAGATAGTCCGCGAGGGCCCGGCCCAGCTCTTCTTCGTTGACGGCGCCTACGTGGGACCAGACGACGCGTCCCTCGGGGGAGACGACGTAGGTCGTCGGGAGCTCGGTGACGCGGAAGCGGGCGAAGGTCTCTTCGGGCGCTCGGGCGATGGGGTACGCCATGCCGAGGCCGCGGGCGGCTCGGGCGACCTGGTCGAGGGGCAGGCGGTCAGCGCTGATTCCCACCACCAGGCCTCCGGACTGGGCCAGGCGGTTGTGGATGCGGGTCAGGGCGGGAGCCTCGGCGCGGCAGGGCCCACACCACGTGGCCCAAAAGTTTACGACGACGGGTTCGCCCCGGTGCTCGGCCAGGGCAAAGACCTCCCCGGAGGCCAGGCTGGCTTCGAGGATGGGCGCCTCGGTCCCCGTTTCGACGAGGCTCCGGGCCGTGAAATCCGAGAGGGCGAGCCAGGCTGCCGCGGCGAGGAGGACCCAGGGCAGGGCGGTCCGGATCCACTTCCGAACGATCTGCTCCTTCCTCGTTGGTTGTTGCTCGTCGGCCATGGCGGTCGCCCTCGTCACCCCCTCGCTATGAGCGGGCTCCGTGGGCGTTACTGTGCTCGCCCGATAGGTGTAGCATCGGCGCCGAGGCGGAGGCGGCATGCGAGCTTTTCTTTGGATATTCGCGGCGGGGGTGCTGACCATGGGCCGGGGGTCCGTGGCGGTTGCGCAAGGTGAGTCGACCGAGTCGGCCACATCCGACGAGGCTTCGGATCCCGCTGATGTTGCTCGGCAGCACATGGAGCAGGGCCAGGAGCTCTACGTCCAAGAGCGCTATCTCGAGGCGGCCGAGGAGTTCAAGGCGGCCTACGAGGCGCAGCCTTCGGGGGCTTTTCTCTACAACGCTGCCGTCGCCTACGAACGTAACGCCGACTACGGTCGGGCCGCAGACTTCTTCGCCCGCTATCTCGAGGCCGACCCGGACGCTGAGGACGCAGACGAAGTCAGGCGCCGGGTGGACCTGCTGCGTACCCGGGCTGCCGGTCAGGATGCTGCTCGGGACGGTGGTGTTGCGGTGGGGGTCGCTGGCGGAACCCAGGCCGGGGACGGGACCGACGCCTCAACCGATCCGGCCGTCGTGGGGCAAGACGGACAAGACGGACAAGACGCGGCGGCCATCGCCGCGAGCGAAGCTTCTCTCACCGTCGCCATCGGCGAGACCACCGCCGAGCAGATGAAATCCCTCGTTTCGATTCGCACGAACCCAGCCGGGGCCGAGGTCACCATTCGCCGGGGCGAGGTCGATGTGACTTCGGGGCCGGCGCCCCTCGCCCCCACCGTCGACCACGGGCAGTACCGAGTGGTCGTCGAGCACCCCGACTACCGCACCGTCGAAGCCGGCGTGAACGTGCGCCCCGGTCACATGTACGTCATCATCGTCGAGATGAGCCAGGGGCAGTTCATGGGCCACCTGCGCGTCACCAGCGACGTGCCCGGGGCACGGGTCTTCCTCGATGACCACGACGCCGGCGAGGTCGGGCGCACACCGTGGTCCAACGTCGTCCCCGTCGGCACCCACCGGGTTTGGGTCGAGCGTCCGGGCTACGACCCCCACGAGCTCGAGGTCGAGGTCGGCCTCGGCGAGACCACGGAGACCGCCGTCGCTCTCAATCGCAGCACCGACGGTCGCGTCCGGGTCAGCGGCAACATTCGCGGCTCCCGGATCTTCATCGACGGCAACCACGTCGGCGACGTTCCCTGGGAGGGGGCCGTGGCCGCCGGGCCCCATCGCATCGAAGTCGCTGCCGATGGCATGAAGCGCTACGGCGCGCGCATCGAGGTCGAGCGTGGGCAAATGACCCCCGTTCGAGTTCGTCTGCGCCCATCGCCCGACCGGGGCGGGGCCTGGGCGACGCTGGTGGCGGGGGCGCTCTTCGTCGGCGGAGGCATCACGGCGGCGGTCATCGGCGCCAACATTCGCAGCGAGCTCGAAGCGGAGCGCGACGCCGGCGCCCTCGCCAACGACGACGACCGCATCTCCACGGGGCAGATTCTCTTCATCGCCGCCGACATCGCCTTCGGTGTCGCGATCGTCCTCGGGGGTCTCTCGCTCTACTACTTCCTCACGGACACGCTGCCCGATTCGACGGGGACGGTCCTCGAGCCCCGGGACTGGGCCGTCGCCCCGTTCATCACCCCCACCGGCGCCGGCGCCGCCGGGAGCTGGAACTTCTGATGACCAACGCTAGCAACGCTTCGCTCGCACAGCGGCTTCGTGGCTCGCTCTTCTTGTTGCTTTCGGTGCTCGCGGTGCTTTCGGCGCCTCTGGTGACCGCGTGCAACCCCTTCGAGTTCGACAAGCTCGGGGAGACGGCGAGCACCCGTGTCATCCCCCGGGCCAGCGGCTTCACCTCCCGCGATCCCTTTGGATCCGTGCTGGAAGGGTATGCCTTTTCCCTCGGCAGCGCGGCCGCGGAGTCGCGCCTCGCGGTGGGCGCGGGGCCGGGTTCGCCGGTCGCCATCTACCGTGGGTGGGCCAACGGAGACATCGACCTCAGCGCCCCCCTCTCGGACACCTGCGACGACGAAGGAGACTGCTTGGGGAGTGCCGGAGCGGCTCTGATCGGCATCCCCCGGTGGCCTCTCAGCTCTACCGAAACCCTCGAGGGGTGCCTCATGGCGACCGCGCCCGTCGAGGGAGGGTTTTCGATGATTTGTGAATCCGATCCCAACATTCGCAGCCTCGGGGGCGGGCCCATCGACCTTGGCCTCGGAGCGTCCGGGGATGCGGTCGCTCCGGGCCTCGAGCTCGGCGTCGCCATCCTCGGCGCGCCTCGCGTAAATTCCGGAGCTGGCGGCGTCTACCGCGTGCAAGGATCCGCGATCGTCGAGATCGTCCTCCCGTCCGGGACGGCACCGTCGACCTCGCACCTCGGCACGGACCTCGACGTCGCCAACGGGACCGGAGGGACCTCGGCGCGCGTCGCCGTGACCGCCCCGGACGGAGGCCGGGTGGTCGTATTCACCGTCGCCTCGGATGGCACCGCGACGGTCGACGCGTGCATCGATGACCCGGCCCTCGGCTTTGCCGGGGCGGTGGCCTACGGCGACGTCGACGGCGACGGGGCCCCGGACGTCATCGTCGGCAATGCCGACGAGGGCGCCGACGAGGTTCGCGTCTACGCCAGCGGCGCGGCACCCGCCGGCGGTGGATGCCAGCCCTGGGGTGCGGCCCCGACGATTGTCACCTGCCCCGACGTCGACCCGGAAGTGGTCTGCGCCGGGTCGAACTTCGGCGTCGACGTCACGGTCGGAGACCTCGACGGCGACGGCGACGGTGACCTGGTGGTCGGAGCGCCTTCGGCGGTCGTCGCCGGCGTCGAGCGCGCCGGGGTCGTCTTCTTCATTCCGGGCGGGGCCGGGGGCCTCGACCCGAGCGCGGCCACGGCGCGCACCCACAGCCAACCTGGTCTCGACGACGGGGTGGGCGGGGTCGTCGAGGTATGGCCTTCGGGCCTCGGCGTAGCGAGGCGCTCGGAGCCGTCTGCGGGCTCCGTCGGCCGCCAAGCGGTGCTCTCCTTTCTCTGCACCGGGCTCCCTGGTGATCGCCCGGCCGACACTTCCGTCGTCGGGGACCGCTGCGTGCCCAAATGAGCAACTCTCGCAAGCAAATCCTCATCGCCGACGACGAGCCCAACATGCGGCGCGTGCTGACGGCTCAACTCACCCGGGACGGCTACGACGTCTACTCCGTGGCCGATGGGGAAAAGGCGAAGAGCGCCCTCGAAGAGCATCACGTCGACGTGGTCATCAGCGACCTGCGCATGCCCAAGGTCGACGGCATGGAGTTGCTCAAGCACATTGCCGAGGCTCACCCGAACCTACCGGTGATCATGATCACCGCCCACGGGACCGTCGACACTGCCGTCGAAGCGCTCAAGCTAGGCGCCTACGACTTCGTCACCAAACCCTTCGACAAAAACGAGCTGCGCAACGTCATCGCCAAGGCGGCGAAGACCGCCGAATTGGCCAACCGAGACGTCCAGCCCTCGGCCGATGAGCGGGGCCGCTACGACATCATCGGCCAGTCGGACGAGATGCAGAAAGTCTACGGGGTGATCGAGAAGGTCGCCGATACCCCGAGCTCCGTGCTCATCACGGGTGAGAGCGGTACCGGCAAAGAGCTCATCGCCCGAGCCCTTCACGAAAACAGCTCACGCAAGTCGAAGCCCTTCATCCGCGTCAACTGCGCTGCCATTCCCCAGGAGTTGATAGAGAGCGAACTCTTCGGCTACGAGAAGGGCGCCTTCACCGGGGCCGTCACCAGCAAGCCCGGTCGCTTCGAGCTGGCCCACGAGGGCACCCTCTTTCTCGACGAGATCGGAGAGATCGGCGTCAACATGCAGGTGAAGCTCCTGCGCGTATTGCAAGAGCAGGAGTTCGAGCGGGTCGGCGGGATCAAGACCATATCCGTCGACGTTCGGCTGGTGACCGCGACCAACCGCGACCTCGCAGCAGATATCGGCGAGGGGCGCTTCCGCGAGGACCTCTACTACCGGCTCAACGTCGTGCACCTGCATCTCCCGCCGCTGCGCGAGCGGACCGAAGACATACCGCTGCTCCTCGAGCACTTCCTCGTGCGCTTCAACAAACGCCTCAGCAAGAACGTCAAGGGCATGTCAGCGGGGGCCCTCGAAAAACTGTTGGCGCATCCCTTCCGCGGGAACATTCGAGAGCTCGAGAACGTCATCGAGAGGTGTGTTCTTTTCGCGGATGGCGATCTCATCGAGCCGACGGACCTTCCGCCGGAGATCGGCCGCAGCGCCGAAGGCGCCCCGACGGCCGCCCGCCGAACGGCCGCCGCCGAAGACACCCTTTCGGGGCTCGGGGACGCGGTCACGGAGCCCCAGGAAGGAGCCGGGCTGAAGGAAACAGTCCGTGAGATGACGTCACGCGTCGAACGGGAGCTCATCATTCGTGCCCTCGAGCAGACCGGGGCGAACGTCACTCGGGCGGCGCGGCTCTTGAAGATTTCCAGGAAGAGTCTGCAGACCAAGATGAAGGAGCTCGGGCTCCGCGAGGAGAAGGCCGAGTGACGCATAGCAATGGCTCCCTGCTCGTCGTCGACGACGAGAAGAACATCCTCAGTGCATTGTCCCGGGCGCTGCGTATCGAGGACTTCGAGGTCGACGTCGCCGGCAACGCTGGCATCGCCCTCGACAAGGTGCAGAAGGCCGCCTACGACCTCTTGCTCCTCGACGTGATGATGCCTGGCATGGACGGCCTCGAGATGTTGCGTCGCCTCCGCGAGCAGGGCAACGACGTGCCGGTGATCGTGATGAGCGGCCACGGCAGCATCGAGACGGCGATGGAGGCGACACGTCTCGGCGCCCACGACTTCATCGAGAAGCCGATCCATACCGAGCGCCTGCTGCTCTCCATCGACCGTTGCCTAGGCTTTCGCAAGCTCGAGTCCGAGAACGCCGAGCTCAAGCGTCGAGCCGGGGCGACAGCTGGGCTGCTCGGTGAGAGCGCCCCGATACGCGAGCTCAAGGAGCGTATCGCCCTCGCGGCGAGCGCGCAGGCGACGGTCCTCATTCAAGGCGAACGAGGAACCGGCAAAGAGCTCGTCGCCCGAGCGATTCACGAGTCGTCAAAACGGGCCGACGGGCGCCTCGAGAAGCTCAACTGCGCGGCGGTCCCGAGGGAGCTCATCGAGAGCGAGCTCTTTGGCCACGAGGCTGGGGCGTTTACCGGCGCGACGAAGCAGCGCCGGGGCAAGTTCGAGCGGGCCGACGGCGGTACCCTCTTCCTCGATGAGGTCGGGGACATGCCATCGGCGATGCAGGCGAAGCTCCTGCGGGTCCTCCAGGAAAACGAAATCGAGCGAGTCGGCGGCGGTGACCTCATCGAGGTCGACGTGCGCGTCGTCGCAGCGACCAACAAGAACCTCCTCGAGGCCATCGACGAGGGCGAGTTTCGGGCGGACCTCTACGATCGACTCAACGTGCTTCCGCTCCGGGTACCCCCGCTTCGAGAGCGCAAAGAAGACATCCCGCTCCTGGCGTCGGCGTTTCTCAGGCTCGCCTGCGAGGTCAACGACCGTCGAGGCAAGACGCTCTCGGACGGTGCTCTCAAACAACTCGGCGCTTACGACTATCCGGGCAACGTGCGCGAGCTGAAGAACCTCATCGAACGCCTGGTCATCCTGACCCCCGGCGACGCCGTAACCGAAGCGGACGCCAGGGCGTTCCTGCCCATCGGTGGCGGCGGCCGCACCGGCGGCGGCTACTACCGGCCCGACCGCCCGCTTCGGGAGATGCTCGAAGAGGCCGAGCGAGACCTAGTCCTCCGCGCCCTCGAGCACAACAAGGGCCACATCACCAACACCGCCGCCGGCCTCGGCCTCGAGCGCAGCCATCTCTACAAGAAGATGAAGGCCCTAGGAATCAAGCGCGGCGAGTGAAAAGGCGCCCACTCACGCCATTCACCGGCTTACGTCCTCGGAACCTCGGTCGCCGTACGAAGGGTACGGCTCGGTCGGCCCCTGCGGGCGCGCTCGGTGACTGACGCAAGTGGACGCCTTTTCCGCACCGGTCGCGCGTCCCGCTAGGTGCACCTGATGCTCGCGGTCTTGCGTGCCGTGTACAGGTGAGGTTCGGCGCCCGGCGTCGTGCGGGCGAGGTTCTCGAAATAGTCAGGGGATGTCGTGTGGCACGGCTCTCGCAGATGCTGCGGGCATCCCATGCGAACTTCTGCCCTTGCTCTCCGCTCCGATCACTTCACGTCGCGTTCGATCGGCTGGCTGGCGCTGCTGCCGGCTTTGGTGGTGCCGTTGTTCGGTTCGCTCATCTACTTCGTTTGGGTGCCCGAAGGCGCGCTGGGGCAGGCGGCCTACACGCTCACTAAGGTCTTCACGCTGGTCTATCCGCTCTTCTTCCTGGGAAGCATTGGCGTAAACGGCCTCACCCGCAGACGCGATGATCAGCAGGCAAAGTGGCCGTCGCGCCGGGCGGTGCTGCTCACGGGCCTCGGCTCGGGCGTGCTGATCGCGGGCCTCGGCGTAGTTCTCATGCTGACGCCTCTCGGTGACCTGGTGCGCCAGGGGGCCGGCGCGGCCACCGACAAAGCGGAGGCCCTCGGGTTCCGTCAGCACTTCGTGCTCTTCGCGATCTTCATCTCCGTGATCCACTCGGGCCTCGAGGAGTACTACTGGCGCTTCTTCGTCTACGGTCAGCTCCGCGAGAAGTGCCGCCCGTGGGTAGCGCACGGGATCGCAGCCGTCGCCTTTGCAGCCCACCACCTAGTCCTCACGCTCCAGTTCTTCTCCGTCGGGCTCGCCGTCTTCATGGCCGTCGCGGTGGCCGTCGGCGGCCTGCTCTGGACGGTCATGTACGAACGACAGGGGACCGTCCTGGGCGGCTGGCTGAGCCACCTCTGTGTCGACGCCTTCTTGATGCTTGTTGCCTATCAGCTCGTCATGGGGTGACGGGCTCGTCCTCTTCGTGTGCGTTTCCTTCTCCCCCGAGGATCTTGGTCAGGAGCCACTTCATGTCCGTGGGTCGATCGATGAAGATGCGAAGAATCCCGAAAGCGTCGCTCGTTGGATCGAAATCCTCGGTCCGCGGGAGCTGGCGCAGCATCTCGACGAAGAGCAGGGCGTAGGACACATCGAGGAACGTCTCGAGGCGCCGGAGGAGCTTGGGACCTCGGGGGTCGTTGGTATCATCGAGGGCCATCGCGGCTGATCCTAACAGCTCAAAACCCCATGGCGCACCAAGTCGGCCGAGCCTTCCCTCGACGCCCGCGGCTCGGCGCGTATATTCCCGCTCCAATGCGGATTTCATTCAATCTAAGCGCCCTCGCTCTGCTTCTCCTCGCCGCCGGCTGTCCGACCGACCCGGTAGTCGATACGACCTGGCGCGAAGCCTTCGACGCGAGCGCGGCCGGCTGGCGCATGAACATCTGGGGCACGTCGCCGACGGACCTCTACTCCGCCGGGGGAAGTCTGGCCGAGGGAGTTCTGCTGAGCTTCGATGGGACCGAGGGCACCGAAGTTGAGCTTCCGGCCTCCTTCCCGCTCCTGAACTGGACCATCGGCTTCGGCTCCGATGACGTTCACGTCGTCGGCAACGACGGAACGACCCTGCACTTCGACGGGACCGCCTGGTCCATTTTGGATTCTTCGACGGACCAGGACCTCTGGGGAGTCTGGGGGGCGGCGTCGAACGACGTGTGGGCCGTCGGCGGGACGGCGCGGGCCGCCGATGGAGTGCCAACGCTGATCCACTTCGACGGGTCGGCATGGTCGTCGGTCACGGTCCCGGCCCTGACCCCCACCCCCGTGCACGCCCTCTTCAAGGTGTGGGGCTCGAGCGCCACCGACGTTTACGCCGTCGGTGACTCTGGCGCGGTCGTACACTACGACGGCTCGACGTGGGAAGAGGTCCTCGTCGGCGCCGAAGGGGACCTGGTCGCCGTCTGGGGCACGGGGCCGAACGACGTCACCATGGTCGGTGGGCGCTCGAACGGGATCGCGGCCCATTGGAACGGCACCGAGTGGCGCACCGAGTCCCTGTCGCCACTGCCCGGGCTCAATGGCGTTTGGATGCGCGAGCCCGGGGTTGCTCACATCGTCGGTCTGCGCGGCACCATCGCCGTCTTCGACACGGCGACCTTCACCTACGAAGAGGCGTTGCCCGACGAGTTCCTCGACTACCACGCGGTGTTCGGCGTCGACGGTGAGCTCTTCGCGGTCGGCGGGAACCTGGCGGTCCCTTCGGGGGCCCAAGGCATCGCTTGGCGCCGGCACCTCGCCCCGGGCGAATGACGCGACCTGGGCGGACCGTAGCGCGGCGGCCCGAAACGAATTGATCCTGTCGGACCAGACGGCCCGGACTTCGTCGATGTTGCCGAAGCCGGCCGCTGAATCGAACCGCAAACGCGAAGACGGCGCCGTACCCGAGAAGGTGCGGCGCCGTCGCGCGTTTTGATACGTGCGCTGCTCAGCCCTCGGGGGGCGCGCCGTAGAGCGCCATGGACGACCCGTCAGGAGGCCCAGCGTCCGCCGCCGCATCCGCCGCCGCGTCACTCCCGATCCCGGCGTCGGCCGGCGCACCATAGGCGGGCATGACGCCCCCCGAGTCGACGGCGGCGTCGTCACCGGAGCCTGAGTCCGTGACGCTCGAGTCGCCGCCGGAGCCCGAGTCCGTGACGCCCGAGTCGCTGCCGGTGCCAGAGTCCGCGGGCGCCGTGTCGTCACCGCAGCCGCTCACCACGACCACGCCGGCGACCGCCGCGCCGAAGGCGAACTTGGCGGCGCGCCCGAGGCGACCGGCGGGCAGGAGCGCAGGCCCCGCGCTCTGGTAGGCGAGGGGCAATGCCTCACCGCAGAACGGACAGAGGGACTCGGCGATACGAACGTGCCGGTCGCAGCCAGGACATGGAAGAAGACGCGAGCTCATGAAACCTCCGTGAAGATCAAATCGTGGCACCGAAGCGCAGCCTGCATGCTGAGTGATTTCTCACAGAGATGAAAGTGATGTTCGTCTGTTCAGTTGTTCGCGCGCAGCGCCTCCACGGCTTCGGCGTCGAGGTGCACATCCACCTGCGGGTAGGGGATGCCGAGCTTCGCCTCGTCGAGGGTGAGCTTCGTCTGGCTGATGGTGCGCTGGTAGACGTCCCCGTAGTCCTCGGTGTTGCACCAGACCCGCACGACCCAGTCCACCGAGGAGCCGCCGAGGCTCTTGAGGAAGATCTGGGGCGCCGGGTCCGAGAGCGCGCCCTCGACCTTGCCGGGCACCGTGTCCAGCACTTTGCGCGTCTCTTCGGTCGACGCGCCGTAGTCCACGCCTACAGGGATGTCGACACGGCGTGTGGGGTAGTGGGTGACGTTGGTGATCGTCGAGCCGAAGATCGCGCTGTTCGGGACGATGACTCGCTTGTTGTCCGGCGTCTTGAACACGGTGGTGAAGAGCTCGATCTCCTCGACGGTCCCGGTGACGCCGCCGGCATCGACGAAGTCGTCGACCTTGAAGGGCCGGAAGACCAGCAACATGATCCCGGACGCGAAGTTCGACAGGGTGCCTTGGAAGGCGAGGCCCACGGCGAGGCCCGCTGCGGCGAGGACCGCCGCGAAGCTGGTGGTCTCGATGCCGAAGACCCCGAGGCAGCCGAGGCCTGCGAAGATGAGGATCGCGTAGCGGACCATCTTCGAGAAGAAGCGCGTCAGAGTCGCGTCGAACTTCCGACCTTCGAGGGCCCTGCGCACTCTGTTGCTGAGCCATCCGGCGATGACCCACGCGACGAAGAGCGCGATGAGCACGCCGCCAAGCTTCACGCCCCATTCGCGGGCCTGTTCGACCAAGAAGAGTAGGGTCTGTTCGTCCATCGTCGATTCTCCGCCGTTCCGTGTTTCTTACCTTCGGGCCGCCCGAGTATTGGGCGCCGGTCCCAACGGTCAAGGCCGGATTCGCCTTGTATTCGTACCGTGCTACACACCTCGCCCTTGGACGAACTCACAGACGATGCCATCGCCGGGACCTTCCGCGTATGGCAGCGGCGGCGCGGTCATCGCTATTCTCTCGACGACGTCGTCACCGCCTGGGAGGCGGCCCAGGCGGTGCCCGAAGTCGACGGTACGCTCTCCTGCCTCGACCTCGGCTGCGGCATCGGGTCGGTGTTGATCATGCTGGCCCACCGCTTGCCGACGGCGCGCTTCGTCGGGCTCGAGGCCCAGGAGGTTTCGTACGAGCTCGCCCAGCGCAACGTCGCGAGGAACGCGCTTGGGGACCGCGTCGTCCTTCTTCACGGCGACCTCCGCGACCACGACGCCCTCCGGGCCCTTCCTGGGGCGCCCTTCGATCTCATCACCGGCACGCCGCCGTACTTCGACCCCAAGGACGGCACCCTGCCTCCGGATTCTCAGAAGGCCCATGCTCGGGTAGAGCTCCGCGGCGGCGTCGAAGACTACCTCGCGGCCGCGGCGACGGTCCTTGCACCGGGGGGCCGGGTCGTCGTCTGCGCCGGGGCCCGGGCACCGGATCGCGCCCTCGACGGGGGCCGGGCTGCGGGGCTGTCCGCCCTCCGGCGCCGGGATGTCATCCCCCGGGCGGGCAAGAAGGGTCCCCTCTTCGGCGTCTTCACGTTCGTCGGGGGGCTAGAGAATCCGGATGCCTTCGAGCATTCGGCGCCCCTGGTGGCCCGTGATGAGGGCGGCGCCCGTACCCCCGCGGCCCACGATCTGCGACGCTTCTTCGGATTACCCGTCAACCAGGCGGAGGCGCCCAGCCCATGAGACATGACGACAAACGCCGCACCCCGCTAAACCACGTCGGCGGAGCGGTGACGACCGCCGGAGATGCGGACGCCGCGGCCCTGCTCGCCGAGGCCCTCGACAACGTCACCGAAGTCGACCACGGCGAGCTCACCCACGGCTTTCATAGCTACCCGGCGCGCATGCATCCAGGGATAGCTCGAAGCCTGGTTGCGAACTTCTCGTCCACCGACGAGACGATTCTCGACCCCTTCGTTGGCAGCGGCACGGTGGCCATCGAGGCGATGATCGCCGGCAATCGCCCCGTCGGCGTCGACCTGAACCCCCTCGCCCTCAGGATCGCAGCGGTCAAGACCGAGCTGCGCCGGGAGGGCGGTCGAGACCGCTTCGTCAATATCGCGAACGAGATCGCCGAGCGCTCCGAGACTCGTGTGCGGTCCCGGGTCGACGCCCGGGCGCCGATCCCCCGGGACGAAATCCAGTACTGGTCGGGGCACACCCTCAAAGAGCTCGCGGGGCTGCTCGAAGAGATCCGCGCCATCGACGACGACCAGGACCGCCGCGCCTTCGAAATGGTTTTCTCGTCTATCGTGGTGAAGGTCTCGAGCCAGCGTTCGGACACCAGCAAACACGACGCATCTCAGGACGCCGCCCAGGACCCGTCGAGCCAATCGTCCCGGGGCATCCGCAAAGGCCTGCCCACCGAGTTTTTCCTGCGCAAGGCCCTCGAGGTCGTGGAACGGTGGGAAGTGCTCTCAGAGTTCGCCCCGGAGCGAGCTCACCGGCCGCTCTTCTACGAGGGCGACGCTCGACGGCTGCCGCGGGTCCTGCCACCTCGTGTCCGGGCCGACCTGATCATCACCTCGCCTCCCTACGGCGGCACCTACGACTATGTCGATCACCACGCGCGTCGTTATGCGTGGCTGAAGATCGACCCCCGGCACTTCGAGCGCAACGAGGTCGGCGCGCGCCGGCGCCTGAAGGGAGCGGACGGCCTCCGGACCTGGGATCGCGAGGTCGCCGACCTGCTCGGGTCCATGGCCGCCGTGCGCACGCATGAACGCGTGCCGATTATCATGCTCATGGGCGACGGAGAGGTCGGAAACCGCCGCGTGCCCGCTGACGAGCAGGTCAACCGCCTCGCCCCTCGGGCGAAGCTGCGTGTCATCGCGTCGGCATCCCAGGAGAGGCCGGATTTTCGGGGCGGAGACCCCCGCCGGGAGCACCTCTTGCTGCTGGGCTGAGCCCGCCGCCGGCCCCCCGGGCGGGAGAGATGCGATCCGTTTTTTTGACCCCTCAGCCCGGCTCCCTGATGTTCGGTGGGATGGGTGCACGCGAACGATCCGAGCTCAGAGGGACGGTCCTCGATGGCCGCTACCAGCTCGGCGGAACGATCGGTGTGGGCGGGACCGGCGTAGTCTTCGAGGCGACCCGGATCGATGACGGAGAGAGCGTGGTCGTCAAGGTCATGCGCCCCGTATACGCCTACAATGCAGACCTCGTCGCCCGCCTGATGCGCGAGGCCGAGGTAGCGCGGAGGGTGTCCCACCCGGGTATCGTCGCCGTACTGGACAACGGACAGCTCGAGGACGGCTCCCCCTATTTGGTTATGGAGCGCCTTCATGGCGAGAGCCTCGCTCGACTCCTCCTCCGCGAGGGCACCCTGTCCGCAGCGGACACGGCGGTGATCGCCATGCGCGTCACGAGCATCCTCGATGCGAGCCACGCCCGCGGATACGTGCATCGAGACATCAAGCCCGAGCACATTCTCCTCGACCGCAGCCCGACCGGTGACCTCACCGTCGGCCTCATCGACTTCGGGGTCTGTGCGGCCGAAACGATGCCCCACGCGTCTCGGGAAGCGGAGCGTGGCCGGGTCTATGGGACCCCGACCTATTGTTCGCCGGAGCAGGCCTCGGGGAACCCCGACGTCGATGCCCGAGCCGATGTCTTCGGCCTCGGCGTGGTCCTCTTCGAATGCCTTGCTGGTAAGGTTCCTTACAGCGCGTCGAACGTTACCGCGCTGCTCAAGCGCATCATCCGCGAAGACGCGCCGCGGGTCTGCCTCGCTGCATACAACGTGACTCGGGAGATGGACGAGCTCGTCGCCCGCGCCCTCTCCCGGGAACCCGAAGGCCGTTTCCGCAGCACCCGCGCCCTGCGTCGCGCGCTTCGGGTACACGCCGGGGACCAGCGGACCGTCGAGGGAGGCATCGCCCGCCGCCTGCGCACAGGCAAGGCTGCTCCCGAATGGGCCGAGACCCTGCCCGGCGAAGTCGTCGCCGCTTGAGTTCGCGCGGCCGGCTCCCGAATTGACTTGAGCCCTCGATGCCGGGGCCTCGCATCTGGTACAACCGATGGATGCGAGTTCTCATCGTTCGCCACGGCGAGGCGATCGATCCGTACGGGGTCGATACCGATGGTCATCGCTGGCTGACCGAGCGTGGCCGGCGGACGGTTCGTACGGTCGCCAACTTTCTCGACGGAGAGGGCGTGCGCTTCGACCGGGTGTTTGTGAGTCCTCTCGTCCGGGCGGTGCAGACGGCGGAAATCCTCACCGGGCCGGTGGGTTTCGATGGGCCCTTGCACGTGTGGGCGGCCCTCGCCGGGGGCACGACGGCGCAGGCCCTCGCGGCCCTCGACGAGGTCGAAGACCCAGACGCGACGGTCGCCCTCGTCGGCCACGAGCCCCTCGCCCGCTCGATGGCCGCCCACCTGACCGGCGTTGCGAATTATCCGGGCTTTCGCACCGGTGCGGTGTGCGTCGCGACCCGGGGCCAAGGGTCCGCGGGCAGGTTCGACTGGGCGGTGGACCCTTCGATCCCGAGGCGAATCGACCAGGTCGACGGCATTCCGCGCTGAGTCGTTCTGTTGAGAAAGCTCGAGAAAGCTCCCAATGGGGGACGAAATGGCTGGGTCTACGAGGTCGACCCAGGTTTGGAGAACTTCGGCGTACAACGGGCGTCTGTCAGGGGCCCGGATTTGCGCGGGAACGCTCCTGGATGAGACGGTCGGGCCGAGAACGAGCAAAAGGGGACGGACTGTGGATTTTAAGTTTGCGGTAGTCATGGGCACCTTGCTGCTTGCGGGCTGCGGGGACGATACGGTCGCGAGCCTCGATACGACGGTCGCGACGGTCTGGCCCGTCCGCGGCGACGTGCGCCTCGGCGAGGCCTCGGCCCCGCGGGTCGCCCGGGCGGCGGTTGGTCAGCCCATCGCGACGGGTGCGGATGCCCTCGCGCGGGTGCACCTCGACGTGGGCACGGAGATCCTCCTCGGCCCCGAGACTCGCACTACCGTCGATGTCGACGGGTTGGTCTCTCTCGCTCAGGGGCTCGTATTCGCCGACGTTCTCACCGGGGATATCGTCGAACTCTCGACCGAGAGCGGCCAACTGCGCCTCAGCGATGCCGCGGCGAGCGTTTCCCTTTCGGGGGCCCGCGTCGAGGTCTACGTCGTCCGGGGCGAAGTCGGATTCCAGTCCGGTGAGACCCGCGGTTCGGCCCGAGCCGGAGAGCGCTTGATCCTCACGGCCACAGCGCCGGTGATCGAAACGGCGACCCTCTGGGAAGACTGGACCGGTGGCCTCGCGCGCCCCGGGCCGAGCGACGACGAAGCGCCTCGGGGGGTCGGCATGCTCGAAGCTCGGGTGCCCGACGAGATCGGCCGCGCGCGGTGGCCCCTCGCCATCCGTCGCCTCGACGTGCGCGTGCGCGTCGAGGGCGACCTCGCGATCACCGAGGTCGAACAAGAGTTCTTCAATCCGGCCTCCGAGACCGTCGAGGGCCTCTACCGGGTGCGGGTGCCCCAGTCCGCCGTGCTCCAGCGCTTTGCCGTGGACCGCGAGGGGCGCCTCGTCGATGGCTACGTGCGCGAGAAGGCTCAGGCACGACAGGCCTACGAGGCTCAGGTCTACCGCGGGTCGACCGACGATCCAGCGCTGCTCGAGTGGGACGCCCCGGGCGCCTATCGCGCGCGCATCTATCCCATCGCCGCGGGTGAATCCCGACGCATCGTGATCCGCTACGCCGAGTGGTTGGCGCGGCCCCGGGCGGGGGCACCGCGGATTTATACCTACCCGATGGGCGGAGGCGCTCGGGCTCCTCACGTGCAAGAGCTCTTCATCACCGCCGACCTCGGCGAGGCCGGGGCGACAACCCTCCGGGCGGGCCTCGGTGCTTCGGTGGAAGGAACGGCGGTCGAACTGCGCCAGAGTGACGTTCGGCCCCGAGCGGACTTCTGGCTCGAGCTCGTCGATGGCGCCGGAGATGGCGACGCCACCCCGGCCCAGACGGCCCGCCGGGCGGCCCACGCTCCCCCGGCGCGGGACCCCGGTTCCCGAATCATCACCAACGAAGCCGACGAGCGGGACTACTGGTACCTGCCCTTGGTCCTCCCGGAGGGCATCTTCGGGTCCCGCCTCGCCAGGGTCGCGCCGGGCGCCGAAGACGCGTCTGGCCCTGGGGATTCCCTGGACTTGGTCGTCG
This sequence comes from Deltaproteobacteria bacterium, assembly GCA_019312705.1. The sequence goes on along the minus strand of JAFDCW010000007.1, from coordinate 3,507 downwards.
TCGCCGACGTTTCGGCGGCGACGGACCGCACCCATCTCGAGCTCGGGCAGAGCGTCGTCGAGTCCCTCGCGGCTCACCTCGGCGCCGAAGACCGGATCGCAATCGTCACCAGCGACCTCGCCATTCGCAGCGTCGATGGCACCGACGCGCCGAGCCTCGGGGCGGCGACGCCGGAACGCCTCGATGCATTGCTCGAGGGGCTCAGCCGGGTCAGCGCCGGCGGAGCGACAGACATCGGAGCTGCGGTCGTTCAGGCCGCCGAGCTCCTCGACCCGACTCGAAATGGGGCTGTCATCTATGTTGGCGATGGAGCGCCGACGGTGGGCGAGCTCGGCGCCGAGGGGCTGCTCACCCGCTTCGCGCGCCTGAACCATCCCTTGCGCTTCTACGCAGTCGGTGTCGGCGCGTCGGCGAACCTCGACCTGCTCGAGACCCTGACCCGCGGGGGCGGTCTCGCGGTGCGTGTCGAAGAGCGGACGGGCGCCGCGGACGCGGCCCTCGAACTGCTTGCCCACGCGACGAGGCCCCTCGCCCAGCGAGTCGAAGTCGACCTCGGGGCCGGCATCGACAACGCCTTCCCGCGGCGCCCCGTCGACGTGGTTCGGGGCGAGGTCCTGCCCATCGCGGGCCGCGTCCGTGGCGACCCTCCGTCCGAGGTCACGGTCCGCGGTCTCATCCGCGGTGAGCCCTTCGAGGTGACCGTGGCGGTCTCTACCAAGGACAGCCAGGACGCGACGGATCTTCGCCTGCGCTGGGCCGGGGAGCGTCTCCGCCAGCAGCTCCTCGAAGGAGCGACGCGCGAAGAGATCGCCGAACTCGGCACTCGCTACGGCTTGATCACGCCCTTCACCAGCTACTACGTGCCGAGCGCTCGGGAGCTGCGCAACATGGGCCCCGGGGCCCTGAACCTCATCGACCGCGGCGGCCTGATGGTCGACGGCATCACGCGGCGCTACGGCATGAAGGACTTGCCTCGCCGCCGGGCCGCGGTACCGGGGCACCTGACCCGAGCTCCGCTGCTCGCGGTGCTTCCTCTTGCGATGGCGGCGTGTGACGACGGCGCGAAGTCGGAGGCGGCGCCGTCCAGCGCCCCGGAGCAGGGGTGGCCCTCGAGCAACGATGAGGGTGAGGCCGCTGCCGTCAACGAGCCCATGATGGAGGCCGATGAGGAAGCGCAGATGGGTGGGGACCCCGGGGAGCCCCAGGGGAACAGGTACGCCGACCAGGGTCCCGCGGGCACGACGACCCGGACCGAGGCGACAACCGAGACGCGCCGCAGGCCCGCAGCTACCCCGGCGCCGATCATGCCCGAGGCAGAGCCCGCGGTCGACGCCCCGCGGCGTGCCCGACGAGCGGGCGCGGCTCAGCACGAGCGCTCCGAGGGTGCGGGACCGCCCGCCGACCAGGCGGCCTTCGGGGAAGAGGCGGCCAACGACCAGGACCGGATGGCGGCGGACGGGAACCTTGGGCTTCTGGGCGACATGGAAGAAGACGTTTCGGGGTCGTTCGGCTTCGGCGGCATGGGCATGCGCGGCACCGGCCGGGGCGGCGGCGGAGCGGGCGATGGGACAATCGCTCTCGACAGCCTGCTCGGCGACTCCGTCGGCGGCCGTGAAGACGATTCGCGCGACAGCCAAACAGGCCTCGGGAGCCTTGGCACCATCGGTCATGGCAGCGGCGGCGGGACCGGGTCGGGTTACGGCCGCGGCGCTCAAAACCAGCCGTCATCTACGACGGCTCGTGTGCGGTCCGGGAACGCCGAAGTCCGTGGCTCCCTCTCTCGTGAGGTGATCCGACGAATCGTCCGGCGCCACTCGAACGAAGTGCGCTTCTGCTACGAGCAACGGCTGCAGCAGAGGCCCGACCTGGCTGGGGTGGTGACTCCGTCTTTCGTCATCTCACCCACGGGCAGGGTGCAGTCCGCATCGATCAAGAACTCGACCCTCGGTGATGCGACCGTCGAGCAGTGCCTCACCCTCGCGATCCGCAGGTGGCAGTTTCCGGCGCCGAACGGAGGCGGCATCGTCGTCGTCAACTACCCGTTCACCTTCTCGAAGGGTGGCGGCGGCGGCGTGACGACCCGCGTGAGAACGACCTACCGCATCCACCTGCACCGCGCCCGGCGCTGCAGCGACGCCGCCGGGCTCATGCTCGACGACCGACGAGCGCTCTGGCGCGAACGCCTCGGCCGGCACACCGATGCGGCGGGCTGGGTCGGGGTCTACGACGCCGCGCGCACCGCCTGTGAAGTGCCCTCGTGGCGCGACCGCCGGGCGCTGCTCCGGTTGATCTTGAATCAGGCCGGCGGCGTGACGCCCCTCATCGGTGTCTACCGGCACCTCTCGGACTCGAGCGCTCGGCGCTTCATGCGCGCCGCCATCCTTCGCCGGGTGCGCAGCCCCGAAGACCTGCGCGCGGTCCGTGATGCCTTCGGCCTCACCCGCGGCGTCGACGGGGAGCTGGTCCGCCAGGTCATCTCGCGGGCCGGGGACGGTGCGGGGAAAATCCGCGCCATCCGCGGTCTCATCCACCAGTTCCCCTTCAGCTTCGACCTGAAGCTCCGACTGCTCGAAGAGCTCGAGGCCCAGGACCGGGTTCCCGAGGCCAAGCGCCTCGCCCATCGACTGCGCCGGGACCCCCTCGCGGACCCCGGCGTGCGCACGGCGATAGGGGAGATGTACCTGCGCGTCGGCGACGAAGACGAAGCTCGCCGAGTCTTCAGCGAGATCGTCGAGTTCGCACCCCTCGACGAGATGGCGCGGCGGCGCCTCGGCGACCTCTACCGGGCCCACGGCTGGTACGAGGAGGCCTATCGTCAGTACCAGACCCTCGCGGAGATCCGCCCCGACGACCCGAGTGTCTTGCTCTACCTCGCCCAGGCGGCCGCAGGGGCCGGGCGCGTCGACGAGGCCCTGCGCCTCGAGCAACGCGTTGCCGAGACCGAAGAGCCAGGCATGGCCGGGGGCGCCGCCCGGGCGGCGATCCTCTGGTCGAGCGTGCGCTTCGCCAAGCTTCGCCGCGAAGCCGAAGCCGCCGACGACCAAGAGCGCGTAGAAGCGCTCCTCGCCCGCATGCGCCGCTCGGGTGTGCTTCGCGAGGCGGGCGATCTGCGGGTCACCCTGACCTGGTCCCACCCGGACGCGCGGCTCTCTCTGTGGGCAGCACATCCACAGCTGGGTCTCTCTCGCCCGACCGACATCGTCCCCGAGCACGGCCTCGAGGCCTTCGACATCCGCGAATCCGAAGACGGGCGCTATCGCATCGAGGTGCGCAGAGCAAAGGTCCCGGACGAGGATCGCGCGACGGGGCAGCGGGCGACGCCCATCGCCGGCGAATTGATCATGGTCTGGAACGAGGGCCAAGAAGACCAGAAGGTCGAGGTGATGCCGGTGGTCTTCGAGCCCGACGGACCCGAAGCCGTGGCCTGGGTCATCGAAGGTAGGGATGTCAGCGCTGGCGAGGCCGAAGGTTGGCCGGAGGTGCGGCGATGAACCGGATTCAGAGAAT
>JAFDCW010000935.1 GCA_019312705.1 Deltaproteobacteria bacterium | reverse complement strand
GCACACGGTGACCGAGATGGTCACCGGCATCGATCTGGTGCGCGAGCAGATTCAGATCGCCGCCGGCGAAAAGCTGTCGTTCGGGCGCACGCGGCTGCCACGCGGCCACTGTATCGAGGTTCGCATAAACGCCGAGGATCCCGAGACTTTCGCGCCGTCACCGGGCCGGATCACGGGCCTGAACCTGCCGGGCGGGTTTGGTGTCCGCGTAGATACGCACATTTACGAGGGATACTTCGTCCCCCCCAACTACGATTCGCTGCTGGCCAAGCTGATCGTGCGCGACAACGACCGGCCGCGAGCGCTGCGCCGCCTGCGCCGCTGCCTCGATGAATTCGTAATCGAGGGGATCAAGACGAATATCCCGTTCCACCGGCGCCTGGTGGAGGACGATTTGTTCCAGCAAGGTAGGTTCGACACCGGCTTTGTAGGTCGCTTCCTGGGCACAAAAACTCTGTAATAATACAGAGTTTTTGGAACTTCCTTCCTTGACGAGGTATGTCCTTGACCATAAGCTGGAGCTATCACCAGGGGACCGTCAAGACGTCCTTCTTCCGGGCGCAGTGGGTTCGTATGTTCGCGTAACCCCAAGGGAGGATTTCGTCCGTAGCCATGGCGTTCAATAAGAACAAGGTCATGGACGCGGCGCGAAAGTACGTCGAGAAAGGTCAGACCGACAAGGCGATCAAGGAGTACCTGAAGGTCGTAAACCACGACCCCAAGGACGTGCGGGTCTGGCTGAAGATCGGCGACCTCTACGCCAAGAAGGGCGCCAAGGCCGAGGCGACCGAGACGTACCTCAAGGTCGCGAAGTTCTACGGCGAGCAGGGCTTCTACCTCAAGGCCGTCGCGGTCTACAAGCAGATCCTGAAGCTCGACCCACGCATGGTCGAGGTCAACCTCAAGCTGGCGGAGCTGTACCGGCAGCTCGGTTTGTTGTCGGACGCCATGCAGCACTTCGAGCGCGTGGCGTCGCACTTCCACCGCGAGGGAAAGACCAAAGAGGCGCTGGCGACGATCCGCCAGCTGGTCGACCTGGACCCAGACAACGTCGCGACGCGCATCAAGCTCGCCGAGCTGTACTCCAAAGAGGAGATGACGGAGGAGGCGATCACGGAGTTCCGTGCAGCCTGCGAGTATCTGCGCTCGCACAACCGGCAGGACGACTTCATCAAGGTCGCCGAGCGTCTGCTGTGGCACGACGCCAGCGACACGCCACTCAACCGCGAGCTCGCGACGCTCTACCTCCGGCGCAATGACGCACGCCGTGCGCTGCAGAAGCTGCAAGTCTGTTTCAAAGCGGACTCGCGGGATGTCGAGACCCTGGTGTTGCTCGCGCAGGCATTCCAGGCGCTCGAGCAGAAAGCCAAGACCGTCTCGGTGCTCAAGGAGCGACGCCGTCGCCCGCCGCCGTGGCCGCGATGCCGTCGCCCACTGCAGCTCCGGGCTTCGCCAAGGCGACCGGTTCGATGCCGCTCGTTCCGGCAGCCCAGGACGTCGCGGTCGACGTCGAGGAGCTCGATGGCTTCGTCGAGGAGGAGAGTTTCGTCGCCGACATTGCGGTGGACGAGGAGAGCTTCGAGTTCGGCAACGATGAGGTAGAGGCCAACGCCGACGAGATCGTCAAGATCCTCACCGAGACCGACGTCTACGTGAAGTATGGCCTGCAGGACAAAGCCATCGATCACCTGCGCCGCGTCTTCGACATGGACCCGGACAACATCGAGGCACGCGAGCGGCTCAAGGACATCTACCTGTCGATGGGCAGGGAGGACGATGCCGTGGGCGAGCTGTGCACGCTGGCCGAACGAGTTGCTGCGCAGGATCCAGAGCGTGCTGAGATCTATCTGAGCGAGGCGGCTGCACTCGATCCGAACAGCGACGCCGTCGCGCAGCTCGCCGAGCGATTTCAACTCGACATCGGCCAGGAACCGGAGCTCGAGGTTATCGAGGAGCCGTCCGGTTTGATCGACGTGGGCGTCGACGAGGCCAGCATGGGCAACGTCGCCCCGGTCGCGGACGAGCTCGAGTTCGACGACGTCGACTTCGGCAGCCTCGGCGGTGAGGTTCCGGCCGGCTTCGAACCGGCCGAGCCAGAGCCCGTGCAGCCGGTCGTCGAAGCGCCGGAGTTCCTCGAGCCCGGTGCGGACGAGCTCGAGTTCGACCTCGACGACTACGGGTCGCATGGCGAGATCGTAGCGGAGCCCGAGCCCGAGCCCGAGCCCGAGCCCGAGCCCGAGCCCGAGCCCGAGCCCGAGCCCGAGCCGCCCAGGATCATCACGCAGGAGGTCGAGTACGACCAGCTCGAGGAAGAGCTCGATGTCGAGGACTCTGCCGTCGAGGAGCTCTCCTTCGACCAGGCCATCGACGGTACGCAGGAGCTCGGCGTCGACGACCTCGAGTTCGAGACGTTGACCCCCGAGCCCGCGCCCTCGGACGAGCTCGGTTTCGATGACGCCAATGCTCTCCACGAAGAGGCGGCTCCCAACTTCGATGATCCCCAATCGTTGGACGCCGCGCCCATGGACATCGGCGAGATGGAGCTTCCGACGGAGCTCCCCGACGACCCACGCGTCTTGCACCCCGGCGCACACGAAGAGTCGGAGCCGCACTACCCGGAGGCTGCCCCGGTCGTCGAAGCGCCGGAGCATCTGCCCACCGACGAGGAGCTAGATCTCTCGGCCCCCAGGGTGCCTACTCACACGCAGACCTCTGCGGGGGACGAGACGGGCGGGACCAGCCTGGAGGACGACCTCGACGAGGCCGACTTCTTCGTCGCCCAGGGCCTGTACGACGAAGGGCTCGATATTCTCAACGGCTTGCTCGAGCGCTACCCCGGCCATCCGCTGATTCTCGCCAAGCTACAGGACATCACGTCCGTGGGCGAAGCGCCGGAGGGGGCAGCGTCCGTCGAGCTCGACGAAGGCGACTTCGGCTCCGAGCCGATTCCGGACGAGCGCATCTCCAACGAGCTCGCGACCAAGGCTCTCGGCGACGAGGGCGGGGCGCCGTCGCGCCCATCGGTCAAGCTCGAGCACGCCATCGACGACGAAGACGCCGATACCCACTACGACCTCGGGTTGGCCTACAAGGAAATGGGTCTGTACGACGAGGCGATCAAGTCCTTTGCGAAGGTGGTGCACGTTCAGGCGCGCGCCGTCGAATGCAACATGATGATCGGCCTGTGCTACCGCGAGCAGGGCGCCATGGCCGAGGCCGTCCAGCAGTTCAAGAACGGCCTCTACGTCGAGGGCATCAGCGACACCGAGAAGCTCGGGCTGTACTACGAGATCGGTGGCAGCTACGAGCTCATGGACGATCCCAACGAGGCACTCTACTTCTACGACATGGTGCTCAAGAAGGACTCCAAGTACCGCGACGTAGGCGCGAAGGCCAAGGCGCTGCAAAAGACGACAGCCGCGGGAAACGGTGCCAGCAAGAAGCCCCCGGCCCCGGGCGGCGATGACATCGACGCCGCCTTCGACAGCGTCCTGGGCAAGTCAGACGACATCTCCCAGCATTGATCGCGGCGGCCGGGCGGCGGGGCTCAGGCGCTCGTTGCCGCAAGTGCGATCAGGGCGACGAGCGCTAGGCCGGCCAGGATCACGCCGAGGATCTTGAACCAGCTGTACGGTGCGCTCCCGATCAGGTGCGTCGGGTCCTGGCCTGAGAGCACCACGCGATACGCCTGGCCCCGGTAGCGATATGCCATCACGTGAGCGGGGAACGCGTAGCGTCGCA
>JAFDCW010000934.1 GCA_019312705.1 Deltaproteobacteria bacterium | reverse complement strand
TTGAATCGACCGACCTGCAAGAGATCCGCTTCGAGGCCGACATTGCCGAGGAGGGAGCGAAGGAAGAACAAGTGGGCCGCGAGTCCGATGAGCTCGACGTGCCCCGCCGGGGTCATGCTGATCCGGTCGCAAACGCGCGCCATCACAGCGTATGAGAGGTTGTCCGCGATGGTGAAATGACAGTGCACCGGCTTGCCCGCGGCCTTGACCCGCTCCACCGCCTGGGCGAGCTCGACGGCGCGACCCCAAGCACCGCCGATGGGTCCGAGGCGTAGGAGCAGTCCTCTTGCGTCCTCGTCCTGCTCACCCGCCGCCGTTCTCGATCGGGGTGGTCTCGAGGAGAAGCTCGCGGACCTCGGGGGTTCCATCGCCTTCGGACTCCGGGATCTCGTCGTCGTCGCCACACGACGACAGAGCCAAGGCGAGGGCGAGGCAGAAGAGCAGGAGTGTGTGGCGCGCGGTCATCGAAATTCGGAGCCTACCGCAGGCGGGTCGGGAGCCGGCAGATCTGCTTCGGTGGCTCCGCGAGGGGCGGGCAGGTCGCCAGGAGCGCCGGGTGGCGGCGCGGGTGAATCGGGCGGGGGAGTGGGGTCGGGGGTCGGGTCGGGGGTCGGGTCGGGCGTGGGATCCGGCGTGGTGGGCTCGCTCGGTCCCAGCATCTCGATCTGTGCCCTCGCTCTGTATGCCCCTGGGCCGTTGGGAAGGCGATCGAGGTAACTCCGATAAGCCGCCACCGCCTGGGCGTTTTGATTCATCTGCCGGTAGGCGTCGCCCAGGCCCATCAGAGCGGCGGCATAACCGGAGTTTCCGGCGGAGCGGAAGTGGCGGACGGCGCCGCTCGCATTTCCGGTCTCGAGCGACACGTAGCCGAGGCCGGTCTGTGCCTCGGAGCCGCCGGGACGAACATCGAGTGCGGCTTCGTACATGGCGCGTGCACGCCCGACGTCGCCGCGCTCGAGGAGCTCGTCACCACGGTCGACGTAATAGCCATAGTCCCGGCCACGAGGCGGAGGTCCTCCCTCGCTGGGCGTCGTGGTCCCTGTCGCGACCGGCGCTTCCCCCTCGTCCGTCGCGGTGTCGGGTGCGGCATCGGCGGCTGCGTCGCCGACCCCAGCGTCGAGGCTTTCGACGACTGGTGCCGCTGGCGCCAGACCGCGATCCATGGCCTCGGCCAGATATGTCGCGTGAGGGTGTCCGTCCACCGCGGACAGGATCGCCGTTACCTCGGCGCGGGCACCGGCCACGTCGCCGGTGGCGAGGAGCGCTCGGGCGAGCAGGATCCGCGAACGGATCAGGGACGGCGCCGCAGTCGCCGCTGCGCGGGCGGCGTCGACGGTGGAGGCCGGGCTGGCTTCGGGTGAGGTGAGGTCGAAGAGTGCGACGACGTAGCCCTGTTGGGGGCTCGGTTCCGGTTCGAGTGTGCGCGCCCGATCCAGATGGCTTCGGGCGCCGCGCGCGTCGCCGGTCAGGCGGAGCGCATCCGCGAGGGCGAGGACGGACGCGACGTCGTTGGGGTCGCTCCGAACCGCGTCCTCGCCGAACCGTCGAGCATCGCTCGCGTTGGCCTCGCCCTCTCGCCTGAGGGCCGCGGCTTCGCCCGTCAGCGCCGGGTCGTCGGCTGCGCGGGCCATCAGGTCTGCGGTCTTGAACGCGAGCTCTTGCGCCAGGGCGCCGTGGGCGAGGCTCAGGCCCGACAAGACGCGCAGATCGCGTTCGTCGATGGCGGTCGCTCTCGTGAGCTCCCGGATGGCGTCTTCGTACGCATCGTAATGGTCCTGGGCCAGCGCCGCCTGTCCGCGCTCCACGAACTCGGCGACGGGATCCGGCTCTTCGGCCAGGCCGAGAAGCGGTGCGATTCGGTCCCAGGCGAGGCCCGCGCCGATCCCCGCGCCGAGGAGTACGACCAAAACGACGTAGAGCCCCGTCCGGCTCTTTTTCGCGCCGGGTACATTGGCCTCGGCGCGACGGGCGGCGTTCTCGGCGTGCTCGTCGACGTACATGCCCCGCTGGTTGGCTTTCGGCCGCGGTGCGGCCGTTTTTACTGCTCCCGGGTCGCTGTAGCCCCTTCTCGTGTTCGACTTCTGGCGAACCTCGGGCTCCGGGTCTGGGGCCGCCATCTTGGGCATCGAGCGCGTCGGGGGCACGACATCGTGTTCGGTGGCAACCGGGTCGTCGGGGCCGCCGAGGCCCTCCGGCGCGACCTCGTTGACCTCGTCGACCTCGGTGGCCTGCTCGTCGAAGCCCGTCGAGGCCCGCGCGCGCGCGGGCGCGCTCTGGTCGGGGACCGTCACGTCTGCGCCTTGGTTCGGGACGTTCTGGTCGCCCACACCGAAGAGCGTGCGTTTGCCTTTTGTCGGTCCGCGTCGGGCCGATGATGGTTGCGATGACGGCGCGGCTTCGGTCGGCTGCGCCGGTACGGTGTCGTCCGCGCCGACGCTCGCGAGCGTCGTCGCCGGCACCGGCATCGATGGGCTCGCGGGGGTGGGCTTCTTTGGGGGTGGGGCGTGGGGAGGGGGCTTGAGTGTTCCGGAGCCGGAGCCACGTGACGGTGCGGTGGGAACAGCGTTGGGTGATATCGCGCCCGGTCTCGCTGAGGGCGAGCGCGAGAAAGGCGTGGCTGTGGGGCCTGTCGTGAAGGGGGCCGTGCCGTCGGGA
>JAFDCW010000206.1 GCA_019312705.1 Deltaproteobacteria bacterium | reverse complement strand
CGGGCGTCATGAAATCGCGCACGGGAGTATCGAGAACGGCGAGGTCCTTGCCGACGACCTTCATCAACACGTCGCGCTCGGTGACGATGCACGCCAGGGTGTCACCATCGACGACGAGGACCGAGCCGATGCCCTGCTCCTGCATCGTACGCACGGCGTCGCCGATGGTCGCCCCGACGGGAATCGAAACCGCGTCCTTGTGGCACAGTTCGCTGATGGGCTCCTCCAGAACGTCGTGCGTCATCATCGGTCGTTCTGATGCGCGCTCTTCGGCTATCGCCGCCTCTTCTTCGATTGGATCCATGGTCCCCTCTATAAGTCTCGGTCGTTCAAAGTAAACCAGCCCGAGCCGGTCCGGGCGCTCAGACCAGCCCCTGGCGTTTGAATAGCGGTTCCATGCGCGGTTCTCGGCCCATGAAGTCTTGGTAGAGTTCCATCGGGTCCCGGCTGTCGCCCTGGGACAGGATGTGGTCGCGGAACGCGGCGCCGATCGCTGGGTCGAAGACGCCGTGCTCCTTGAAGCGGGTGAAGGCATCCGCGTCGAGGACTTCGGCCCATTTGTAAGAGTAGTAGCCAGCGGCGTAGCCGACGGGGCTCGCGAAGAGGTGGCCGAAGCGGCAGATCATCGCGTAGTCCTCAGGAAGCGGCGCCACCGAGTGGGCCCCCAGGATTTCCCGGGCATATTCGAGCAGGTGGGCGGAATCGTCCGACGGGTCCCACTCGACGTGAAGGGCGAGGTCGACGGCGCCGAGACCGAGCTGCCGCATCTGTGCCGCCGCGGCGCGGTAGGTTCGCGCGCGGATCATCTTGTCGAAGAGGGGCCCTGGGATGGCCTCGTCGGTCTGGTGATGGTGGGCGAAGACGTCGAGGGCCTCGCGCTCCCAGCACCAGTTCTCCATGATCTGGGACGGAAGTTCGACGAAATCCCACGCCACGTTGGTCCCCGCGAGGCTGCGCACGGTCACCTTGCTGAGCAGGTGGTGCATGAGGTGGCCGAACTCGTGGAAGAGCGTCTCGACCTCCCGATGGGTGAGTAGGGCCGGTTGGTCTCCGACCGGCGGAGTCACATTGGCGCAGAATAGGCCGAGGTGCGGGTTCGGAGGCAGGCCGGTGACCAGGTCTTGCATCCAAGCCCCACCACGCTTGGACTCCCGGGGGTAGAGGTCGATGTAGAACGCCCCCGCCATCGTTCCGTCGGCATCGAGGAAGCGATACGTGCGCACCGTTTCGTGCCAAACCGGCATGTCATCGGTGCATTCGATCGAGACCCCATAGAGCCGCTGGACCGTCTCGAAGAGGCCGCGCAGTACCGCGTCGACCGAGAAATACGGGCGCAATTCCTCTTCGTCGAAGTCGTAGAGTTCCGCACGCTGCTTCTCGGACCAGTAGGCGACGTCCCAGGGGCGCAGCTGAGGGGCGTCGTCGCCGAGCTTCTCGTTTCGGTAGGCTTCGAGGGTCGTATTTTCGCGTTCGAACCAGGGCAGCGTGCGCTCCCGGAGCTTTCCGATGAACGACTCGGCCGTTTGACCCATCTTTGCCATGCGGTCGGCGAGCACGAGGTCCGCGAAGTTGCGAAAGCTCAGGAGCTCGGCCTTCTCTCGCCGGAGCCGGAGAATCGACCGCACCAGGTCGCGGTTGTCGTGCTCTCCGCTCGTCGGCCCGGTGGAGTAGGCGCGCCAGATCTTCTCGCGGATCGCACGATCATCGAGGTACGTCAGGACCGGGATGAAGCTCGGCGCCTGAAGCGTGAAGCGGTAGCCCGACTGACCCTTGGCCTCGGCGCTCTGGCGGGCGGCGGCGACGGCCGAGGGGGGGAGACCGGCGAGCTCTTCTTCGTCTTCGACGAGCAGCTCGAAGGCGTTCGTCGAATCGAGCACGTTCTGCGCGTACTTCGTCGTGAGTTTGGTCAACTCGATGGCGATCTCGGAAAGGCGCTCCTTTCCCGGCGCGTCGAGCTCGGCGCCGTGGCGCTTGAACTCGGCGACGGTCTTCTCGAGGTGTCGGGCCCGGCCTCCGACGAGGTCGCTCGCCTCGGTGCTCTCGGCGAGGGCGATGAGGCGCCGGTAGAGGTCCGCGTTCAACGGAAGCGCCGAGTAGAAGGCGCTGACCGCCGGCTTGACCTCGTCGTAGGCCGCACGAAGCGCATCGCTGGTCGCGACGGCCTCGAGGTGGCCAACGATGCCGACGGCTCGTTCGAGCTCTTCGGTCGCCTCTTCGAGGGCGCCGAGGACCGACCCGTAGGTTGGCGCGCCAACATCTGCGGCCACCGCGTCGACGGCGGCCTTCGCCGCGGCGAGCAGGTGATTCACCCCCGGGACCACGTGCTCGGGGCCGATGCGGTCGAAGGGGATCGAAAAGTCGTCGGACAGGAGTGGATTGACGGCGGTGGTCATGGCGGCGGGATGGTAGATCAATAGCGATCGTCGTGACTACGCTGCCCATCGAAGCCGTTCGCGGGGACTTCCTCGAGGCCTTCGAGGGCGGCTCGGTCGTGCTTTCGGCGCCCACCGGGTCGGGGAAGAGCACCGCCGTACCCCGGTGGTGTCCCGGGCGCGTCCTGGTGATCGAGCCGCGCCGGGTCGCATGTCAGAGCCTCGCTCGGCGTGTCGCCGAGCTCGAAGGGGTCACCCTAGGCCACGAAGTGGGCTTTCACGTCCGCGACAACAAGAAGGCTCGGGACGATACCCGCATCCTCTTCGTCACACCGGGCATGGCGCTGCGCATGCTCGACCGCGTCGCCCGCTACGATGCCGTCATCCTCGACGAGCTGCATGAGCGCAGCCTCGAAACCGACTTGCTGCTCGCGCTCCTCCGAGGTCGCGCGAAGGGCCTGGTGGCGATGAGCGCCACGCTCGAGGCCGACCGCGTCGCCACCTACCTGGACGCCCGACATATCGAAGGCCACAGCCGGACCTACCCGGTCGACATCCGGTACAGCGCCGGCGGTGTGCTGCTCCCGGACCGGGAGCAACTGTCCTCGCGCGTCGCCGCTGCCATCACCGCGACCGCCGACCTTCCGGGCGACGTCTTGGTGTTTCTTCCCGGCAAGGGAGAGATCGCAGCCGTCCACGACGCGCTTCACGGGAAGGACTACGTCGTCGAGCTGCACGGGGGCCTCTCCCTCGACCACCAGGCCAAGGCCTTTTCCCCGGCCCCTCGGGGCCGGCGCAAGGTGGTCCTCGCGACCAACGTCGCCGAGACCTCGCTCACCATCGTGGGCATCGGGGTGGTGATCGACAGCGGACTGGTCCGGCGCACCCATTTTCACCGGGACCGGGGGTATCTCACGGTCTCTCCCATCGCGATGGACAGCGCCGACCAGCGCGCCGGACGTGCGGGAAGAACGGGCCCCGGCGTGTGCATACGTCTCTTCAGCGAGGCCGCCCGCCTCGAAGCTACGACTCCGCCGGCCATGCACCGCGAGGCCCTCACTCCGTTGGTTCTGAGCGCGGCGGCGGCCGGGGTCGACGCTCGGCGCCTCGAGTTTCTCGACGCACCCAAGGCATACGCCATGGACGCGGCGTACGCCGAGCTCTCGGCCCTCGAGGGCCTCGACGCCGCCGGGGCGATCACCGACCGGGGCCGAGCCATGTTTGGCCTTCCCCTCGACGCCGCCCTGGGGCGTCTGCTCATCGAGGCCGAGCGCACCTCGTGCCTCGATGATGCCATCGACTTGGTCGCCACCCTCGCGCTCCAGCGCCCGCTCTTCGAGCGAGGGCGCCCGGCCCACGAAGAGGACGACCTCCGGGGCGGTGCATGTGATGCCGTCGCCGCGATTCGTGCGGTGCGCATCGGAGACCCTCGCCGTCACGGATTGAACGCTTTTGCCCTTCGTGAGGCGCGGGCCAACGCCAAGCGCCTGCACCACGCCTTCGGCACGAAGCCCCCCGCCGACGCCGATGCCAAGGTCGATCGCCGCCGCCTCGCCGAGACGGCGATGGCCGCCGACCCGCGCATGGTGCACGTCGCCCGCCGTCGGAAGCGTCGCGTGGCCTGGTCCAACGGCGGCACCGAGATCGAACTCGGCCGGGAGAGCGCCGCTCATGAGAAAGAGGACGCCGAGGCGATCATCGTCCTCGGCACGCACGCCCTCGGTCTTGGGCGCCGGGACGTGAAGGTCCTCGCGACGTCCGTCATGCCCGTGCCCCTGCCATGGCTCGTCGGCGCCGGCCTCGGCCGGGACCGCCTCGCTGGGGTCACCCTCGAGCGGCGCAAGATCCACGTGCGTATCGAACGCGTCTACGCCAAGAAGGTAATCGCGGTCCGAGAGGATGTGCCCCACGGGGCCATGGCCCGGGAGGCGATTCGCGACCTCGTGCTACGCGGTGCGCTCTTCAAGAAGGCCCGGTCGATCTCCGCCGACCACCTCGTCGCGACGGCCCTCGCGGGGCATCTCGGCCTGAGCGCCGGTGGGGCCCCCACCGCCGGCCCGTCGAACTACGGCGAGTGGTTGCTCGCTCGCCTCGAAGAGCTCGGCGTCGAAGCCGCCGGAGACCTCGCGCTGCTTTCCCTCGACGACGTCACCTTCCCCGACGTGCCCTTCGAGGTGCGCCATGTACTCGACCAGGAATATCCCCGGGAGGTCACGACCGGCGACGCCACCTATCGGGTGGAGTACGACGTGCCCAAACGGCGGGTCCTCCTCCACATGGTCAAGGGCATGCGCAAGAAACCGCCGCCCCGGTCCTGGCTCCCTCGGTTTGAGGGTTTTCGGATCACGATCGAAGCGGGGGGGACGATGCACGCCCTACGCTGACAGCGCGCCTGGGGCGTGATCCACGGCGCGAGGTCGGCAAGAAGGCGGAGGGCGACGTGAGTCGACCGGAGCTGGATTGACTACCGGATCTGGCCCCGCTTTCTGCGCTGCCTGCTCACCTATAAAGATAGGCTCCGCGGGCTGCTCGAAACCGGAACCACCTCGCTTGTGTCTCACGCCCCATGCGAGGCTGGTTATTCCGTCGCTTCGGCTTCCTCGGCCTCTTCGGTCTCGTGACCCTCGTGGCCTTCGTGGCCTTCGTGACCTTCGTGACCTTCGTGGCTTTCGCCGGCCTCGTGGCCTTCGTGGCCCTCGTGTTCTTCGGGGTTCAGGAGCTCCACGATGGCGTGGAAGGCGTCGTGCACTTCGCTGAGCTTCGCCTCGACGTCGTCGGCGTCTGCTTCGCAGGCTCCGGCGACCACATCGACGTCGGCCATCAGGTCGTCCGCCGCAGCGTGCCAGGCGTTTTCGTCGACGCCTTCGGGCACGCTCATTGCTTCGACGTCGTCGGCGGCGCCATCGAGCACGTGGATGTTCTCGCACGCGGCGTTCCGGCGAACGTCCCCTTCTTCGGCGTGCCACACCGGCGCCAGAGCGTCGTGAAACGCCGTGACCTCGGCCGGGAGCTCACCGTGTTCACCACCGTGCTCACCGCCAGCGTGTCCCTCGCCGCCTTCGCCCTCGGCGACGTCACCGCCGGAGCCGCCACAACCAACGAGCGCCGCAGCGAGCGCCCAACCCATGATGTTTTTACGCATGGCGCCCGAGATAGGCGCGAGAGGCCCCTTAGGCAAGCCGCTGGACGCGAAAATATCGCGCCCCCCCCCGAAAGGCGCCGCGACGGCGGCCCGAGGCGTCCGCGCGACAAAGTCGCGCAGAGCCGAAAGGCCGACGGAAGTGGCGCCGGGAGTGCGGGGTAGCCCCCCGAAAGGCGGCCGGAAGTGGCCGGGAGTGCGGGGTAGACCTTTTCACCCCTCCGTGCGTCACTTTCGGCCATGAATCAGCGATGGGGAATCGGGCTCCTGCTCCTGGTCGGAGCGAGCGCTTGTGGGGGCGGGCCGGCGGTCCTCGGCTCGGATGAGGTGCCGGTCCGGCGCGTCGTGCTCTACCGAAACGGCGTGGCCTACTTCGAGCGCAGCGGCCAGGTCGAGGGCGATAGCTTGGAGTTCGGTGTTCGCCAGTCCGACGTGGGGGATTTCCTGACCTCCCTCACCGTCGTCGAGCGCACGGCCGGGGGGGGCGTCTCGAGCGTCTCCTTCGAGGTGCCCGAGCCGCCGGAGGTCGAAGAAGCGGACACTGATCCCGGCCGGCCCGAGATCCTCGCCGTCTATCAGGGCGGTGCGGTGATCGCTCCTCCCCCGCCTCGTCCATCCGCCGAGCCGGCCGAAGAAGATGATGAGCGAGTCGACGTCACCCTTCGCCTTCAGGGCGATGAAGAGCACGACCTGATGATCGCCTACGTCGTTGGCTCGCCGATCTGGCGCCCTTCGTATCGGGTCGTCATCGATGAAGACGAAGCGCTGCTGCAAGCGTGGGCGGTCGTTCAGAATACCTCCGGCGAAGACTGGACCGACGTCGAGCTCTCGCTGACGACCGGGACCCCCATCGCGTTCCGTTCAGATCTCGGCACTCCCATCACTCCGCCTCGGCCAACCATCACGGATACCGGCGAGGTCGTGATGGCGGTCCCGATGAGCGAAACGACCCTCGCCCAGGCCCCGCCTCCGCCGCCCGCCCAGGCGATGGCCGAGGAGATGGAACCCATGGAGGACTCGGCCGGTTACGCCATGGGTGGCGAGCAGGGCCCGATGGACGGTGCTGGCAGCGGTAGTGGCCGCGCCCGGCCCCGGCGGTCGCGCCGTGCCGAAGGCAGACGCGGCGTCCCCCCCGCCCGCTCCCCGTCCCCGGTCACGGGCATGATTCAGGAATCCGGGGATGCCGACAATCGCTACGACCGCGGCGGCATCTCCGCCAACATGGCCCAGCAGAGCGTCAGCGCCATGGCGGCCTCGGCGGTCCTCGGCGATGGTGTGACCCGCTATGACCTCAACGAGCCGGTGACCATTCCGGACGGGGCGTCCACCATGGTCGCGATCCTCTCGGAGCGCGTGCCCGGTCGCGAAGCCCACCTCTTCGCGCCGGACCCCGGCGTTCCGACGTCCCGGACCCATCCGTTTCGGGTCGTGCGCCTCCAGAACGAGACCGGCGCCGTGCTCGAGCGTGGCCCGATCAGCGTCCTCGGTCACGGGTCGTTCCTCGGCCAGGGAGTGCTCGAGCCGCTCCCCCGGAACGCGACGACCTTCGTACCCTTCGCCCTGGACCGCTCGGTGGCCGTTCGTTCGACGACTCGGGGCACCGAGGCCGACGCCGCCCTCGTTCGGGTGACCAATACCCAGGTCATCGTCGAACGTTTCTCGGAGCGGCGCACCACCTACACAGTTCAGAACGGCGGAGAGGACGAGGTCGAAGTCTTCCTGCGACACCGGCGGATGAGCGTCGAGCGCACCCCGGTCCGGCGGGTCGTGCAGTTCATGAGCGAGATCGCTGCCGAGGCGATCGGCGTCTACCTCGCCGGGGCCGCGGTCGACGCCGCGGCGGGCCCGGCCCTCACGAGGGCCCTCGAGATCCGCACCACCCTCACCGAGGCCCGGGCCACCCGGGCGACTGCCCAGCGCCAGAAGATGACGCTGACGGCCCAGGCAGACGAGACCCGGCGCAACATCGAGTCGATTCGGCGTCTGCCGAATACCGCTGACCTGCGCAGTCGTCTCGTTCAACGTCTCTCGGACCTCGACCGTCAGGTCGCCGACCTGACCCGGCAGGTCGTCGAAGCCGACACGACCATCAGTGAGCAAACGGTCCGCCTCTCCGAAGCACTTCAGGACGTGACCCTCGTCGTAGCGGAGTAAGAGAAGAAGTAGGTCGCGCTCGAAGCGCGAGGTAGGCTCGTCCAAGTGACAGGTACGAACCCTCGCGTTCCGGTGATTGCTACGGCGCTCACCGCGCTCGTGACGCTCGGCTCTGTCGGGTGTGATGACGTGAGGCCAGGGGCCGAGCCCTGCCTCACGGTGCGATCCGGCGAGACCGAACTGGAGTTCTGCCGCACCCAGCTCCTCGGCCACGAAGACGTGCACGAGGTGCGCCTCGGGGACCGGGGATTTTACCGCCAGGCCGGTCCCCTCACGTTGAAGGCTGTCCCGGTCGAGGTGCTCTTCGCCGGGATCGAGGTGGCCCCCGATGCCATCCTCGACGCCCACGGCATGGACGGGTTCTCGGCGCCGCTGCATGCGAACCGCGTACTCCAGGGCTTGTCGTCGGGTGCCCGGGCACACCTGGCCATCGAAGAGGCCGGGGAGCCCTGGCCGCCCCTCGGTGGGGGGCGTCCTTCGGCGGGCCCCTTTGCGATCGTCTGGACCGGTGACGACGAAGGCCACGTCTCGAACGAGGAGTGGCCCTATCAGCTGGCTCGGCTCTCTGTCGAAGAGCCCCTGACTCGGCGCTACCCGGCATTGATGCCGTCCTCGGGTCTGCCCGAGGGGCACCCGGTGCGTGTCGGTCTCGAGGTCTTCGCGACCAACTGCATGCCTTGTCATCGGTTCAACGGCGCCGGCGAAGCCGAGATGGGCCCCGACCTGAACCGGCCCATGAGCCCGACCGAGTACCTCACGGAGGAGGGGCTTCGCCGCATCATCCGAGACCCCCGCTCGGTGCGCGCCTGGCCCGCATCGCAGATGCCAGCCGTGACCGAAGACCAGGTATCGGAGGATGAGCTGAGCGCGCTAATCGCCTACCTCGAACACATGGCGGCGCGACGCGCGAGGCCGCGCCCCTCCGGACCAGCCTTGCCATGACTAGTGC
Organism: Deltaproteobacteria bacterium; assembly: GCA_019312705.1. The sequence goes on along the minus strand of JAFDCW010000206.1, from coordinate 378 downwards.
GTGATCCAGAGACATGGAAGGGTCCTCGCTGGTTCCGCGGCTCCCCCGCGGGTGCGTGATCCAGAGACATGGAAGGGTCCTCGCTGGTTCCGCGGCTCCCCCGCGGCGTCAGGAAACCTCGAAAATGCTCTGCATTTCCTTCGGCTTCCTTCCTTGCGAGGAAACCGCGGCCCGTCGCGATCCTCCCTCCCATGTCTCTGGATCACACACTAGCTGCTGAGGCACGATGAACGCCGCCCCCGGATCTCCGGGGCGGCGTTCGATAATCAGCCTCGAAGAGGCGACTACTTCTTCGCGCGACGCTTCTTGGCGGCCTTCTTCGCGGTGCGCTTCTTGGCGGCCCTCTTGGGAGCGGCCTTCTTCGCGGTGCGCTTCTTG
>JAFDCW010000205.1 GCA_019312705.1 Deltaproteobacteria bacterium | reverse complement strand
CCCGGGACCAATCTCCGAGGCCCGCAATCGCGTAGACCAAGACGCCCATGGACAGCACACAGAGCACCATCCGGCCTGCGTTCTTTCCGACCTTGGTCAGCCCGAGGGGGCCGACCCGGCGCCGGAGCAGGAAGAGCAGGGTCACGAGCTGAACGAATGCCGCGAGGCTGTTCGCGAGGGCAAGGCCCACGTGGCCGAGGGTGCTCATCAACGAGAGGCTCGTACCCACGAAGACCACCAAGTTGGCGGCGCTCGCGACGACCGGGCTCCGGGTGTCGTTGTAAGCGTGGAACATCGGCACGACGGTGCGCACCGACGCGACGGCCCAGATACCCGCGGCCATCATCACCAGTGCCGCGGCGGTCGCCGAGACGTGCTCCGGCTCGAAGCTGTTTCGTCCGAAAAAGACCGTCACCGTGGGCTCGGCGAGGACCGCGAGGGCAACGGTCGACGGGATGGCGACGAAGAGCGCCAGGCGCAGGCCGTAGCCGAAGGTCTCCCGGACGGCGTCGTCGTCGCCCTTCGCCCGGAGCACGCTCAGGGTGGGCAACGCCGCCGAGGCGATGGCGAAGGCGAAGACCCCCTGGGGGATCTCGACGAGGCGCTGGGCGTAGTAGAGGAAGCTCTGGGAGCCCTCGGCCAGGAAGCTCGCGAAGAGGCGCGAGAGCAGGATGTTGAGCTGATAGACCCCGAGGCTCGCGAGCAGCGGCACCATCAGGCCGAAGGCCTTCTTCACGTAGGGGTCGCCGCCGGGCAAACGCGGACGCACGAGCAGGCCCACCTTCTGGAGCACGGGCAGTTGCACCAGGACCTGAAGCACGCCGCCGACGAGGGCGCCGATGGCGAGGGCCGCGACCGCCGGGAGGCCGACGTCGGGCATCAGGCCGCTCGCGCCGAGGGCCGCGGCGATGAGGGCGACGTTGAGCAAGGCCGGAGCAAAGGAGGGCACGGCGAAGCGCTTCTCCGAGTGCAGGGCGCCCATGCCGAGGGCCGCGAGGCCCATCAAGAAGATGTAGGGGAAGACGATGCGCGTCAGGAGCACCGTGAGGTCGAAGCGCTCGGCGTCGTAGCCGCCCGCGTAGAGGGTGACCAGCCACGGCGCAGCGATGACCCCGGCCGTAGCTACCGAGAGCAAGACCAACACCATCGCGCCGACGAGGCGGGCATAGAAGAGTCGGGCTCGGTCGGGCCCCTCCTTCTCGCGGACCTCGGTGTAGACCGGGATGAAGGCCCCCGACACGGCTCCCTCGCCGAGGAGGACTCGGAGGGCGTTGGGGATGGTGAACGCCACGAAGAAGGCGTCGGTCGCCCGGAGCGAAAACGTCGCCGCGATGACCGCATCTCGGAGCGCTCCGAGGGCACGGGAGCTCAGGGTGCCGGCGATGACGATGGACGCTCGACGCGCGATCGCCCGCCGCTCGCCGCCGCCGCCGCTCTCCGCGGCCTTCTCAACCACGGCATTTCGTAGCCCGTGTGGGGACTTCACGGCAAGAAAAGCGCCTCAGAGCCCCAGGATGTTCCTCCTCAGTGGTTGATGCAGATCAATGGCGTAGTGCTACCCTGCGACAGGAATCGTGTCCTTTCTTCCCATGAACCGCGTCCTCTTGGCGCTCGCCCTGACGCTCGTCTCCCTCTCCCTCGCAGGCGAGGCCCGGGCCCAGGACGATGTCGCCGCTGCAGCTCAGGCATTCCAGGAGGGCCAGGCGGCTCAGCTTCGGCAGGACTACGGTCCAGCCGGGGGCTTCTTCGAGCTCGCCGACCGCCTCGCCCCGAGCCCCGCCGCCCTACGGAGCGCCATTCGGAACCACGCGGCCGCTGGCAATCGCGCCCGTGCCGCGACCCTCGCCGCCGACGCGCTCAGTCGCTACCCCGCCGATGCCTCGGTTCGTGAGGTCGCGGACGACGCCCTCGCCGTTGCGGGGGAGCTCGGCACGTTGGAGATCCTCTGCGCCGCTCCGTGTCTCGCGACCGTCGGTGGTACGGCCATCGAGACGGAAGCGCAGGCCGAGCGTACGATCTTCGTTGAGCCCGGGACCCACGTCGTCGAAGTTTCGTTTGATGGAGAGGCTGCGGCCGAAGAGACCGCGGAGGTTGCGGCTGGCGCGCAGGTTTCCATTTCCCTCGTGCGGCCTCCAGTCGTGGTCGCGCTCCCCCCCGAACCCGAAGTCGAAACGCAGCCCCCGGTCGCGCCCCCCCGCGAGCCCGTGGGCGAAGCCACCACCGACGCGGCAGGGGCCGAATCTTCGGGCCTCCTGCCGATGTGGGTCGCCTTTGCTGGCCTCGGAGCGACGGCGGTCGTGGGTGCCGTAGCGTTGTGGTCCGGCATCGATACGCTCTCGGCTCGGGACGCGTACGTCGAGGACCCGACCGAGGCCGGGTACGAAGACGGCACCGGCCGTCAGGCACGCACCAACGCCCTCATCGGCGTGACGGTGGGCCTCGGCGTGGCCACGGCCGCTCTCTTCGTGCTTGCCAACCTCGGCGGCGACGAAGAGGCCCCGGTCACCGCCTCGGTCAGCGCCGGGCGCGAGGGCGCTGGCGTTCATCTCGCGGGGAGCTTCTGACCGTGGCGCTTCCGGCCAAAGGCGCGCCCTTCGAGCGGCGCAAGCTCGACCGCTACGAGATCATCGCCGAGATCGCGAGCGGCGGCATGGGCACCGTCTACCTCGCGCGCCTCGAAGGGGCCGGAGGCTTCCAGCGGCTCTTTGCCATCAAGTTGATGCACCCCCACCTCGCCAAGGAGCCGCAGTTCGTCGCGATGCTTCTCGACGAAGCGCGCATCGCGGCGCGCATTCATCATCCCAACGCCGTCGGCATCGTCGATGTCTGTGAATCCGACGCCGGGTACTACCTGGTCATGCAGTACATCGAGGGCTTCACCCTCGACGACATCCTCGACCATCCGACGCTCGAGCGTCGAGACAAGATTCGCCTCGGCCTGCGCATCCTCTACGACGGGGCGGTCGGCCTGCACTCCGCCCACGAGCTCGTCGACGACGACGGGGAGAGCTTGCACCTCGTGCACCGCGACGTATCTCCGCAGAACATCCTCGTCGGCGTAGACGGCGTCGGACGAATCACCGACTTCGGCGTTGCCCGAGCCGCGGCGCGGATCACCTCTTCGCGACCCGGCATGATCAAGGGCAAGCCCTGCTACATGGCCCCGGAGCAGGCCCTCGGCAAAGACCTCGACCGCCGCGCCGACGTCTTTGCCCTCGGCATCATCCTCTGGGAAGTCCTCGTCGGCGAGATGCTCTTCTACAGCGAGGCCGGCGACGCGGCGATGCTCGCCCGGGTGCTCTACGACGAGGTGCGGTCCCCCCGCGATAGCAACGACGTGGTCACCGAAGGCCTCGAGGCCGTCGTCATGAAGGCCCTCGACCGCGACCCCGAAAAGCGTCACCAGACCGCTCGGGAGTTCGCCGAGGCGCTCGAAGAGGCCGCCCGGGAGGGCGACCTCATCGCCACCACGCACCAGGCCGGTGACCGTCTCCAGGAGAGCTTCAAAGAGGCCGTCAAAGCGCGGCGCGCGTCGATTCAGAAGCACATCGCCGAGCTCGGCACGGGCAGCACGCCCATCGCCAGTGACGTCTACGACCAGATTCCCAAGCTCGAGCACCGCCCGAGCTATCTGGCCCCGGCCCCCGACAGTGGCGCCTGGCACGAGGTGACGGACGACGGCAAGGGCTCCATCGACGGCTCGGCCGATACACGCTCTGCGATGGAGTCGGCCCCCGCGCCGGCGAACGAAACCCGCATGGCGACCCCTCGTGCGAAGGCCGTCGAAGCGGTCGCTACCGCATCGATCGGCGACGCCGCCCAAGAGCCCCGGGAGCCCCAGGAGCCCAAGCAGCAGTCGCCCTGGCTCGCCATCGCGGGCGTCGCCCTGGTGCTGCTCGGCGCCGGCGCCTGGTTCGTCGCGAGCGCGGCCGCGGACCGTGAGGCCGAAGAGGCTCGAGCCTCCGAAGAGGCGCGCGAAGCCGAAGCGGCGGCGGCCCGATCTGTCCAGGAGGCCGAACTCGAGGCGGTGCGCGAGGCCGAAGCGGCGGCGGCCCGCGAGGCCGAAATCGCTGCCGAGGCCGCCCGGGCCCTCGCAGAGGCGCGAGCGGCTGGAGCCGCCGACCAGGCCCAAGCCCATGCCGCCTCCGAGGCCCAGGCTGCAGCCGTTGCCGCCGCCGAGGCCGCAGCGGATGCCGAAGAACGCGCCCGGGCCCGCCGCGAGGCTCGCGCCTCCATGGGCATGCGCTCCACCACGGGCATCGTCGTCGAGACCAACCCCTATCTTCACCAATGAACCGACTTACCCTTCTCCTCCTCTGCATCGTCCCCGCCGCCCTGGCGTGTGATGTATTCGAAGCCCAGCTCTACATGGACCGGGATGCCGCACCGGCGGACAGCGGGGCCTCTGACAGCGCGCCTGTCGACTCCGGTGAGGTCGACTCCGGCGCGGTCGCGCTCTCCGACACCTGCCGCGGAGGGCCGCCCCTGTTGACGTCCAGTACCGGTGAGTTCTCCGTCGATACCGCGGGTTTCAGCAACAACATTTCCGACGTCGCCAGCTGCTCGGGGACGGCTGCCCCGGGCAACGACGGCTTCTTCTCGCTCGACATGACGGCGGGGGATACCTGGCACTTCCACATTACCGCCCTCGACCCGGGTCTCGACCCCGTCGTGTACGTCTTGGCCTCGGGATGCGACGCCAGGACCTGCCAGCGGGGCGACGCGACAAACAACTGCAACAAAGAAAACGAACACTTCACCTACGTTGCACCGGCTGACGGTGTCTACGTCGTCGCCGTCGACGACGTGAACGGGAGCGGCGGTTCCTATTTGGTGAATCCAGTTTTTCCCGTGTGCGGGAACGGAACGCTCGAGCATAGCGAAACCTGCGACGACCCGGCCGCTGCCGACTGCACTGAAAGGTGTACGTCGATCGTGACTTCGGCCGGCGGGGAAGTGGAGCCGAACGACGATGCCGCCGGCGCCAACGTGCTCGACTTCACCACCGGAAGGGTGCGAGGAGACGTCGCTGACCAATGCGACCTCGCGAGCTTCCGCTTCACCGCCCCAGCAGGGGCAACGCTGAACGCCGTGGTTTACTCCCGCGGGACGACGGCGTGCAACTCAGCCGCCCCGGCCCTCGACCTCGAGCTGCTCTCGACCAACGGGCGCACGCTCTTCGGGAGCGTAACTTCCGCGCCCGGTGAGTGCCCCCAGATACTCGGTACCGAGCCCTTCGCGATGGGTCTCGACGGGGACTACGTATTGCGCATTCGCCCGACTGGCGACGACGAGCGCATGTACGACTTCGACCTCGAAGTCACCGTCGCCGTCCCCTGACTTCGGCGTTGTTTACGGCGTCCAGTCGAGGACGACCTTACCGCTCTGGCCGGAACGCATCACGTCGAAGGCCTCTTGGTAGGCGTCGACGGGGAACTGGTGGGTGAGGATCGGCGAGACGTCGAGGCCGGACTCCAGCATCGAGATCATCTTGTACCAGGTCTCGAACATCTCTCGGCCATAGATGCCCTTGAGCACCAAGCCCTTGAGGATGATGTCGGTCCAGTCGATGGTGACGTCGTTTGCGGGGATGCCGAGGATGGCGACTTTGCCCCCGTGGTTCATGTGGCCCAGCATGTCCTTGAGCGCCTCGCCGTTGCCGCTCATCTCCATGCCGACGTCGAAGCCCTCGGTCATCTGCAGCCGCTCCATGGCCGCAGCGATGTTGTCCTTGGTCACGTTCAACGCCAGCGACGCGCCCATCTTCTGGGCGAGCTCGAGGCGGTAGTCGTTCACGTCGGTGATCACGACGTGGCGCGCCCCGCAGTGCTTGGCGATGGTCACCGCCATGCAGCCGATCGGGCCGGCGCCGGTGATGAGCACGTCTTCGCCGACCAGATCGAAGGAGAGTGCGGTGTGGGCGGCGTTGCCGAGGGGGTCGAGGATGGCGGCGACGTCGTCGGAGATGTTGTCCGGGAGCTTGAAGGCGTTGGCGGCGGGGATGACCAGGTACTCGGCGAAAGCGCCGGTCCGGTTGACGCCGACCCCGACGGTATTGCGGCAGAGGTGGCGCTTGCCGGCGCGGCAGTTTCGGCAGTATCCGCAGGTGATGTGGCCCTCGCCGCTCACCCGGTCGCCCTCTTCGAGGCCGTAGACGTGGCTCCCGGTCTCGACGACCTCGCCGACGAACTCGTGGCCCACAATCATCGGTACCGGGATGGTTACCCGGGACCATGCGTCCCAGTTGTAGATGTGGATGTCGGTCCCGCAGATGGCGGTCTTCTTGACGCGGATCTTCACGTCGTTCGGGCCGACTTCGGGGACCGGCTGGTCCTCCATCCAGATGCCAACCTCGGGCTTTGCTTTGACGAGGGCGCGCACGTCAGATGACTCCCAGCTTCTTGCCGACGCGTTCGAAGGCCTCGACGGCGCGGTCTACATGTTCGTCGTCGTGGGCCGCGGACATCTGGGTACGAATGCGCGCCGCGCCCCGGGGCACGACCGGGAAGCTGAAACCGATGACGTAAATGCCCTCTTCGAGGAGGGCGTCCGCCATCTGACTCGCGAGGCGCGCGTCGCCGAGCATCACGGGGATGATCGGATGATCGCCTGGGAGCAGATCGAAGCCGAGCCGGGCCATGCCCTCTCGGAAGCGCGTCGAGTTGCGCTTGAGCTTCACCCGGAGCTCGTCGCTCTCTTCGAGAAGGTTCAGGACCTCGATGCTCGTCGTGGCGATGACCGGCGCGAGGGTATTCGAAAAGAGGTAGGGGCGGCTGCGCTGGCGAAGCAGCTCGACGATCTCTTTCCGGGCAGCGGTGTAGCCACCGGACGCGCCGCCGAGGGCCTTGCCGAGGGTGCCCGTGATGATGTCGATGCGTCCGAGGACGTCGCAGTACTCGGGGGTACCGCGGCCCTTGTCGCCGACGAAGCCGACGGCGTGGGAGTCGTCGACCATGGTGAGGGCCTGGTAGCCGTCGGCGAGGTCGCAGACCTCTTTGAGGTTGGCGATGTAGCCGTCCATCGAGAAGACGCCGTCGGTAGCGATGACGATGTGACGGGCGCCCGCGGCCCGGGCCTCTTTCAGCTTCTCCTCGAGGTCCGCCATGTCGTTGTTGGCGTAGCGGTAGCGTTTGGCTTTGCAGAGGCGCACGCCGTCGATGATCGAGGCGTGGTTCAGCTGGTCGCTGATGATTGCGTCTTCGGGGCCGAGGATGGTTTCGAAGAGGCCGCCGTTCGCGTCCCAGCAGCTCCCGTAGAGGATGCAATCTTCGGTGCCCAGGAACTTGGCGATGCGGCCTTCGAGCTCCTTGTGCAC
>JAFDCW010000933.1 GCA_019312705.1 Deltaproteobacteria bacterium | reverse complement strand
TCGAGCTCTTGGGGCGCTTCCTCTCCTTCGTCGTCGAGCACCCTCGGTGGGTCGCGGTCGAGGCGTGGGACGCCGTCTATCTGCGCGCCGAGGTCGCTCGCGCTCGCCTCGCCTGTGACCTCCCCGAGGAACCTGGGCAAGACGCGAACCTCCGGGATTTCCGGTGCCACCTGGTGGACTTGCCGATCCTCGCGCAGAACCTCGCGCCGAAGCTGAGCCCCGCGGCCCGGCCCTGGGCCTTTGCCGCGATTAAACTCGTCGCGGAGAACGCCCGGGTCGATGCCGACGACCGATGGTTCCGCTTTGGCCGTCTGCGCCCGGAGGCCCTCGCGGCCACGCTCTACTTCGACTACGGATGCTCGCGGCCCGGGTGCGACTGCGAGTCCGACCGTTTTCGCCGCGGCGTGCACGAAGCCGCCGCCGCGCTCTACCGTCACCTCGGGGAAACCGGGAAGCTGAGCATCAACCGAGCCGAGGACCTCGCTCGACGCCTGGACAAAAGCCTCGACGGTCCCGACGCCCGGCACGGACGAGCCGGCTCGCCATCGAAGAAGGGGGCCGCCTGAGCCCCGAGGCTCAGAACATGGCGTTGGCGATGACCATGAAGGGCAGGGGGCCCTCCGTGATGATGTTGGCGAGGCCAATTTGCACGCCCTTCATGCGGCGCGTGTAGTTCACCAGGCCCAACTGAAGGCCGGTGAACTCGTCGGCGATGTTGACCACGCCCCACTGCATGCCGGTCGACTGGCCGCCGTTCCAGTTGAGCACGCCGGTCTGGGCGCCGGTCATCCCGCCGTTGGCAAAGTTACCAAGGGTGGCCTGCCAGCCGGTCATGGTGCCGTCGACCATGTTCACCGCCAAGCCGACGAAGGCCACCCCGGTGAAGTTGCCGGTGGTCTGGTGAAAACCGAGCCACACCCAGTCGAAGCCGACCACGTCGGCGTTGCGCGCGTGGAAGAGCGAAAGACGAAGGCCAGAGACCGATTCGCTCTCGGGAACGATCTGAATCGGGTTGAACACCGACAGGTTGACCGGCTTTTGAGCCGAGGCGTTGCTCGGGGCTGCCAGGAGGAACGCTGAGAGGGACGCGGCGGCGAGGAACCAGGTGATCTTTCGCATGACCGCGGACTTAGCGACAGCATCGGCGATGGTCAATGGGTTGGTTGCCATATTGCGGCGTTTTTTGTGCGCGTGCGTCCCCGAACGGGGGGATCCGCGGTGGTATGATTGGGCCCGCGGCGAATAAGCCGCTCGGTACCCCGTCGATCGCGGAAGTACACTCTGCATACGCAACCAAGGAGCCCCCGTGATTTCTTATCTTCATCGCCCTCCGCTTGGGCTTGCCCTCGCTGCCGCTGCCGCCGCTTTGGTAATCGGCCTCACATCTTCTGCTTCGGCAGGCATCCCCGAGTGCGGCAACCTGCGCCTCGAGGACGTCGCCAACTGCGACATCCGCGCAGACGCCGAGTGCATGGCCGGGTGCGACCGCCTCGGCGTCTACGAGGTGGCCTGCGCGACCCGCCTCGAGACCGTATGCCGCTCCGAGTGTACGCTCTCAGCGACGCCCACGTGCACCGACAGCTGCACGGTGATGTGCCAGGCGGAATGCGACGCCGGCGTCTCGATCACTTGCCAGCACAACTGTTTTGGTGAGTGCACCGGCGTCTGCGTCGACCAGTGCGCCGGCGCCGCGAACCCCAGCCAGTGCCAGGCGTCCTGCGAAGCCACCTGCGACGGCGAGTGCGACATCCAGTGCGCGCCGGTCGTCGACGAGAGCTGCTACGTGCACTGCATCGAGTGCTGCGACGGGTCCTGCGGTGCCCAGGCCAACATGGATTGCCAGGTGTCGTGCCAAGAGGTGCAGTTCGAGGACTGCGAACACGAGTTCCAGGCCGACTGCTCGGCGAGCTGCAGCGTTGACGGTGCCCTCTTCTGCGACGACGAGTTCGTGCTCGCCGGCGCCGATGTGCCGGCCTGCGTCGACGCCCTCATCGCCCGAGGCATCGGCGTCGAGGCCGAGGCGTCGGTCACCCTCGGCCCCGATGGCGTCTCGGCCGGCGCGGGCGCGTCGGTGTGCACCGTGAGCGCCCCCGGAAGCCGGCGCCCCCGGGGCGCGGTCCTCCTAGGCATGATGGCCATCGCGGGCCTGTGGTTCGGTGCTCGTCGCCGACGTTGATCGATGACGTGATGGGACCGCTCTCTATGGGGGAGCGGTCGGTTTCCGTGTCCGTTTCCGTTTCCGTTTCCGTTTCCGTGTCCGTGTCCGTGTCCGTGTCCGTGTCCGTGTCCGTGTCCGTGTCCGTGTCCGTGTCCGTGTCCGTGTCCGTGTCCGTGTCCGTGTCCGTGTCCGTGTCCG
>JAFDCW010000932.1 GCA_019312705.1 Deltaproteobacteria bacterium | reverse complement strand
TGGCCGAGGTCGACGCGCGCGTCGCCGAGGCCCCGGCCATCACCATCGCCATGCCCCAGGTGTCGATGGGCATCTTCGAGAAGCGCGAAAACCCCTACCTAGGCCTCCAGAAGCACATCGACATGAGCCTCGAGGCCGAGCGAGACGTCGACCCCGACCTGCTCATCTGGCCCGAGTCCGCGTTCACGTTCTTCCTGCCCGAAGGCGTTGCCAACGTGAAGGCGCATGTGATGGGCCCAGTCTCGACGCCGCTGATCTTCGGCGGCCTCCAACGACGGACCGTCGACGGGACTGAACGCCACTACAACACCGCCTTCATGGTCGACGGCGAGGGCGAGGTTCAGGGGACCTTCGACAAGACCTTCCTTCTCGCGTTTGGCGAGTACCTGCCCTTCGGCGAGGAGTTCCCCATCTTCTACGAGTGGTCACCGCACAGCGGCCACTTCACCGCCGGGAGCCACGTCGAACCGCTGCCCTTCGAGGACTACCGGATTTCGGCGCTCATTTGCTACGAAGACATCATGCCCGGCTTCGTTCGAGAAGCGGTCAACCACGCCGACCCCCACCTGCTGGTCAACATCACCAACGACGCCTGGTTCGGCGAGACCAGCGAACCCTGGCAGCACCTGGCCCTCGCGAAGTTCCGTTCCGTCGAACACCACCGCTACCTCGTGCGCAGCACCAACAGCGGCGTGAGCGCCATCATCGACCCGGTGGGCCGAACCGTCGCCAACACCGGCATCTTCACCGAAGAGACCCTCACCGGCGAAGTGCACATGATGACCGGCTCCACCGTTTACCAATACCTCGGCAACTGGCCCGGCTGGCTCGCCCTCGCGGCCTGCCTCTACCTCGGCGTCTTCCGCCGCCGCTCCGGGACGGCCTAGCCCTTTCCTCTAGAGGTGGGCGGGGAGGAGCAGGCGGAAAGAGCCGTCTTCTTCGACTAGGGTTCGGCCGACGGCGACGCTGCGCTCGGCTCCGTCGGCGCTGGTGACGACGGCGAAGGCGCGAATCTCGGTGCCGACCATATCGCCAGTGACGCCGCTGATGGTGCCGCTGACCGGGACCGGGGCCGAGAGCTGGTAGACGTCGCTGTAGGTCGGATCACTCGAGCCGATGATCAGGTCGGGGCGCACGATCCAGGGGAAGTCGCTCTCGTCTGGGGGCTTGATGAAGAGGTCGTAGACTCCGACATCGAGGGGAAGGTTGAACTGCCCCGTCGGGTCCGTCGCCGTGTCGCCGGTGCGGTTGTAGCGGGCGGCGCTGAGCTCGTCGAGGGCCCGACCGAGCGCCGACGCGGTCACCTGGGCGCCGCTCATGAGACGCCCGTCGGCGGTGCGCACGGTGCCGCCGACTCGAGCTCGCTCCGGGAGGGTGAAGAGCTGGCCCTGCACACACTCCCCGGGGTTGCCCTCGACGAGGATCTGGAAAGTCGTCTCGAAGAGCACCCCGAAGCGCTCGAGCTCGTGGTCCACCGGGGGGGTGACGAGGACCTCGTAGGTGCCGGGGAGGAGCTGCGCTTCGAACGAGCCGTCGGTCTCCGTCACGATCGTCGTCCGGAATGTGCCCCGGAGACCGAGGTCTTCTTCGATGACGTTGCGGCTGGTGAAGGTGAGGCTCGCCTCGGGGGCGACCTCGCCGGTGTCGCCGAGCTCGACGGTCCCGCGGTAGCAGACCGGGGTGAACATCGGCACCAGGATGCGCTTGTAGCCTCGGTCGTCGGGGAAGGCGTTGCGCGGGTCGGCGAAGATGGTCGGGCTGGTGGTGGTCTCGCCGGTCCCGATGCGGATGCGATAGCTCGCCTCGGTGACGCCGGGGGACAGGAGTATGCTGAACTCACCGGCGCCGAGGCCTTCGCTCTCACCGGTGACCGCGGTCGACGAGACCCGTTCGCCGGTGTCCGCATCGACGGCACAGATGGACAGCCCATCGACCGGCGCATCCATGCTGCCGATCACGTAGCCGACCACCTCTTCGAGGGACTCCGGGTAGTCGATGGACACGCGGATGACGTCGCCGCCGCCCGCGATCGAACGGCTGAAGTGCAGCGGTGGGTACCGGGACTCCCACACCCCGGCGGGCTCGACGACGATGTCGTAGTCGAGGTCCGGGACGAGCTCGGTGGAGTAGTCGGCCTCTGCGCCGTCCTCGGCGATTTCCGGCTCTGCGGTGGTATACGTCTCGATGTCGACAGGCCGGGCACCGACGAAGGTGCCTGGACGCAGGAAGTGAATCGTCGCACCCACCGCTTCGGTCGTGTCGGGGGCCCGGACGGTGCCGACCACCTTGATCGGAGCTGGGAGCATGAGATCGAGGGAGTCCTCTGGGCCGTCGATGTCGAAGGGTCCGAGGCTATGG
>JAFDCW010000931.1 GCA_019312705.1 Deltaproteobacteria bacterium | reverse complement strand
GACCACGCCAAGCGGGTCGGCCTCGTCGGTGCGGCGATCAGCGACCACCCCGAGATCACCCACATCGTCGATACGCTGGCCGACCAGGGGCGCCAGGTGGGGCTCTCGTCGCTGCGCCCGGACAAGCTCAAAGAAGAGTTCGTGACGGCGCTACGCCGGGCCGGGCAGAGCACGCTGACGACGGCGATGGACGGCGCGTCGGAGCGCATGCGGAAGCGCATGGACCGGAGGGTTCGCCCGGAATACCTGGTGCGCGCCGCCGAGCACGTGCGCAAACATCGCTTCAAGCGCCTGAAGCTCTATCTGATCCTCGGCCTACCCGGCGAGACCGACGAAGACATCGACGAGCTCATCGAGTTTTCGGTCGGCCTGTCGAAGATTGCCCCGCTCTCCCTCGGTATCGCGCCCTTCGTCAGCAAGCGCCGGACGCCCCTAGACAACCAGCCTTTCGCCGGCATCAAGCTCGTCGACAAGCGCCTCGCGCGCTTGCGCCGGGGCGTGAAGGGCCGCGTCGACATTCGTTCGACCAGTTCGCGGTGGGCGTGGATCGAATACGTGCTCGCCCAGGGCGGCGCCGCCGAGGGCCGCGCGGTCCTCGACGCGGTGCACGCCGGCGGCAAGTTCCGCGATTGGAAGAACGCGTTCGATGCGCTGCCCGAGCGGCCGCGGTCGACGGGCGTGCTGCCCGTGGTGGGGTGAGGGCGAGGCGCCCTCGCCTGGGCCGCGTACATCCTCGCCCAATCCATGTTCTCCCTTGGGGACCCGATGCGCGGAGAGGAGGCCGCCCTCACCGGCCCCGGCGGAAGCCTCGACTACCGGTGCACCCCCACGCTCGGCGACAACCCCTCCCACGGCGGGTGCAACGCGACCCTCATGCCAACCGCCACCGTCGACGGCGACGGCATCATCGAGACGAACCGCCCGGTCGACGAAGCCTGGGCCCCGACTCGCCGCATCGAGACCATCAACGGCGCCGTGGACGCCATGGACGACTTCCTCTTCTCGCACCCAGACCCCTCGGAGTGGTCCGCCGAGCAGACCGAAGCCTTCGAGCGTCTCACGGCCTCCCTCGAGTCGGTCTGCGTTGACTGACGGAGAAACGTGGCCATAACACTCGGTGTTATTGCCACAAACATCGATCTGGAGCACAATACTGACCATTATGCCACGCGTAACCACCGCCCCGCATCCCTCCGTAGAGCGTCTCCTACAGGAACTCGGGGAAAACATCCGTCTCGCGCGCCTGCGGCGCGGCTTCTCGATGCAGCTCGTCGCCCAGCGGGCGGGCATGTCGCGCACGACCCTTCGCGCAGTCGAAAACGGCGAACCTGGCGTCACGCTCGGTTCCTACGCCAACGTCCTGCACAGCTTGGGGCTGCATGGAGACCTCACGCTGGTCGCCCGCGATGACGAGCTCGGCCGCAAGCTCCAAGACGCGAAGCTACCGACACGACGGCGGGCGCCCAAGGCCCCAAAGACGACAACGAAGAAGACAACGAAGAAGAAGGGGACGGTCAGCGAGTCATGAGCGCGCAGCGGCTCATCGAGGTCTTCGCGGACTGGAGTGAACTCGGCGGACCCACCTTGATGGGCCATCTCTCGGCAGCACCCGCCCGAGGCAAGGAAATCTTCTCCTTCGAGTACGACGAGGCATGGCTGGCCAGCGGGCAGCATGCGCCGCTGGACCCGACCATGGCGCTTTACCGCGGACCGCAGTACCCAAGCTCCGGCCGCACCAACTTCGGCGTGTTCCTCGACTCGTGCCCCGACCGATGGGGACGCGTGCTCATGCGCAGAAGAGAAGCCCAGCTCGCCCGCGCCGAGGGCCGAGATGAACGCCGCCTCCTGGAGTCAGACTACCTGCTCGGAGTGCATGACGGGCACCGGATGGGCGCCCTCCGGTATCGCGTCGATGGTCGTTTCCTCGATGACAACGACGAGTTGGCTTCCCCCCCTTGGACTTCCCTGCGGGAGCTCGAACACGCAAGCCTAGAGCTCGAGCGCAGCGACGCGGCGAGCGACCCCGAGTACGGTCTCTGGCTGCGTATGTTGATCGCGCCGGGAGGCTCCCTCGGCGGTGCCCGGCCCAAAGCGAGCGTGCGAGATGAGCATGGGCACCTGTGGATCGCCAAGTTCCCCAGCCGCAGCGATGAGGAGGATACGGGAGCGTGGGAGAGCGTGGTGCATGGGCTCGCAGGTGCCGCTGGGATTGATGTTCCCGAGGCGGAGCTTCGTGTTTTTGGACCCAGTGATGGTCCGGGTCGCGGCCATCACACCTATTTGAGCCGCCGCTTCGACCGAACAGCCAGCGGGTCACGCATACACTTCGCCTCCGCCATGACGCTCCTCGAGCACCGGG
>JAFDCW010000930.1 GCA_019312705.1 Deltaproteobacteria bacterium | reverse complement strand
CCACCTCGAGGAGTCGATCTTCCCGGTCGAAGCCCTCGGCACGGAGGTGGTCGTTGCCAATACCGCGCCACTCCGGGGTGAACCGAACATCCTCCGCGTGGTCTCCGCCACCGACGGAAACCTCGTCACCCTCGAACCGGCCCTGACGAGCCCCCAGCGCCTCGACCGGGGAGACCACCTCGAAGTCGTCCTCGACCGGCCCGTCCGGGTCCGCGGAGAAGGCCCGATCCTGGCCGCGCACTTCCTCGTGGGGCAGGACTACGCGGGCATCGGCTCGAGCGGCCGCCAGGCCAACGGCGACCCCGGCCTCGCCCTCGCGATCCCGACCGAACAGTTTCGCTCCTCCTACACCTTCCTCGCCCCGAGCACCTACGACCGCAGCCACTACGTGGTGATCGCCCCCGAGGGCGCCGTCATCACCCTCGACGGAGTCTTGATCCCCGCCCTCGAAACGATCGAAGGAACGACGATGGGCCACGTCTCCGATCGCATCAACGGCGGCGTGCACCGCATCGAAGGCACCGCCCCCTTCGGCATCCTCGTCTACGGCTACGGCTCCTACACGAGCTACGTCTACCCCGGCGGCCTCGACCTACGTCGGATCAGCCCCCCGATATAGTGTGTGATCCGGAGCCAGGGGAGGGAGTATCGCGACGGGCCACGGTTTCCTCGCAAGAAAGGAAGGCGATGGAAATGCACCGCATTTTCGAGGTTTCCTGACGCCGCGAGGGAGCCGCGGAACGAGCGAGAAACCTTCCGTGGCTCCGGGTCACGCACTAGCGCGCCGATTCGCGCCGCCCAGGCTTCGCCGCTATGCTTGGGTCATGAGCTTTCTTCGGTGGGGCGCCCTCGGGGCGTGGCTCGTAGTTGCCGGCGCTTGTCTCGGGGGTCCGCAGCCCGAACCACCGACCGGCCAACCCGACTCCGGAACGGGAGCCGACTCGGGCACGCCCGGCGACGGCGGTGTCTTCGACTCGGGCGGCGCGCCGACCGATAGCGGCCCGGCCATGGACGGGGGCGGAAGCGACACAGGCACGGGTGACGCCGGCTTCGACGCGGGCCTCGATGCGGGGCCAGACGATGCGGGGACCGATGCGGACGTCGGACCCAGCGATGCGGCGACCGACGCCGACGTCGGACCGGGCGACGGCGCGGTGGATGCGGGCTCCGGCGATGGGGGGACCGATGGGGCCGCCCCAGACACCGGAACTCCGGCCACGGACGCCTGACGCCAGTCGTCAGTCCTGGCGAAAACGCTTGATGCGCCGCGGGATGCCGCGCTCGCCGAGCTCGGCGCAGAGCTCTTCGAGGGCGTCTCGGCGGGCGCCCTTCCATTCGAGGTCATCGAGGGTCTCGTCGATCGGCGAGTCGGTGCGGAGGATCGCGAGCTTCTTGTAGAGCGCAGCTTCGGTGCGCATCGAGGCGAGGTTGTCTGCGAGGGTCTTCGCCCCACGGACCTTCATCGCCCACTCGGCGGCGTCGTCGGGGATGGCTTCGAGGTGTTTGTAGTGGGCGAGGACCAAGGCCGTGCTCTTGGCGCCCCACCGGGGCACCCCCGGAATGCCATCGGCCGTATCACCGACGAGGGCGAGGTAGTCGGGGATCGACTCCGGTTCGATGCCGAACTTCTCGCGCACTCCATCGAAGCCGTAGACGACGTCCTTTCGCCGGTCCCAGGTCACGACCTTCTCCCCCCGGACGCACTGCATGAGGTCTTTGTCGGGCGTGCAGAGATAGAGACGCCCGACCCGGGGGTCGTCGGCGAACCTCGCCGCACCGGTCGCGAGGCCGTCGTCGGCCTCGTGCTCGATCATCGGCCATCCGACGATGCCCAGAGCGTAGGCCGCCCGCTCGGCGAGGGGGAACTGCGAATGCAGCGCAGGGTCGATGCCCTCACCCGTCTTGTATCCGTCGAAGAGCCCATTGCGAAACGACTCGATCTCCGTGTCGAAGGCGGCCGCCACATGAGTGACCCCCGGGTCATCGAGGAAGGCCGCCCACGATCGCAAGAGCCCCCGGGTCGCGCCGACTTCCCGACCGTCGGGTGCCGTCGCCTCGGGTGCGCCGAAGTACACGCGAAAAAGCTCGAAGGTGCCGTCGATGAGATGCACGTCCATGGCTGGCCTTGTACCATCTCGCCGTGGCCGGCCTCACCCTCGACAATGCCCGGGAGCTGCTCGAAAGCTGGGCACGGTCGACGAGCTGGCGGAGGAGAGGCTTGGCGCAAAAGCTCGAGATCACGTCGTTCGACGAGAAGAGCGCCTACACCGTCCGCCTCGAGACCCACGTCGAAGCCCGGCGCATCGCCGACCACCACCGCCCCTATCTGGGAAGACCCTTAGACGGCACCGGAGACAAA
>JAFDCW010000204.1 GCA_019312705.1 Deltaproteobacteria bacterium | reverse complement strand
CTCGAGCTCCATCGCCTGCTCCGGGAACTCACCCCGGCGCAGCCGAAGGCGGCCCCGGCCGAGAACTTCACCGTCATCGCCGACGAGGAGGCATTGTCGGCCCTCGTGGAGACCTTCCGGGCCGCGGGCCGCGTCGTGCTCTTCACGGCCCTCGACGATGACGACGCGCTCCGGGGGGAGTTGGTCGGCCTGGGCCTGAGCGCCGGGGGCGACGCGGCCTACTACCTGCCCTTCGGCCATCGCTACCTTGGGGCGCCGGCCCAGCTGAAGCCCGAGGCGGCTTTCTCCATCCTGGGCCCGGTCCTCGAAGACCCGGCCGTCGCCAAGTACTCGTCGGACCTCAAGCGTGACGAGACGGCTCTGGCCCGTCACGGCATCACCCTCCGGGGGGGCGTCTTCGATACGACCATCGCCAGCTATCTGCTCGAAGCCGGCAAGCACGCCCACGACCTCCGCAACGTTGCCCGGGAGGAGCTGGGCATCGACCTCGCCACCTACGACCAGGTCACCGGGAAGACCCGGAAGTCCCAGGAGGCGCTGCACGAAATTGAGGTCGACCGGGGCCGGGACTATGGGGCCCGGCGGGCGGCGGTCACCTGGGCCATCGCCGAGACGTTTGCTCCGCGCATCGAGAGCGACGGCTTCTCTTCCCTGATGACTGACGTCGAGGTGCCCCTCGCTCACGTGCTCTCGGTGATGGAGCGCATCGGCGTACCGATCGACGCCGATTATCTGCGGGCGATGTCGCGTGAGGTCGGCACGAGCCTCGAGGCCCTCGAGGCGCGCTGCCACGAGCTCGCCGGCAAGGAGTTCAACGTGAACTCTCCGCGGCAGCTCGAAGCCATCCTCTTCGATGACCTCGGCTTGCCGGTGATCAAGCGTACAAAGACCGCCCGGTCGACCGACCACGAGGTCCTCGAAGCCCTCGTCGCCGAACACGAACTGCCCACCGTCATCCTCGAGCACCGCACCCTGGCGAAGCTAAAGAGTACGTACCTCGACGCGCTCCCGAAGCAGGTCTACGCGAAGACCAACCGCGTGCATACGGTATACAATCAGGCCGTCGCGGCGACCGGGCGCCTTTCGTCGAGCGACCCGAATCTACAGAACATCCCCATCCGTACCGACATCGGGCGGCGCATCCGAGACGCCTTCGTACCGCGGGAAGGGTGGTCGCTCTTCTCGGCGGACTATTCGCAAATCGAGCTTCGCGTGCTCGCCCACCTGAGTCACGACCCGGAGCTCGTGGAAGCGTTCCGCGGCATCGGGGATGACGTGCACGTGCGCACCGCGACGTCCATCTTCAGGGTGGCAGCCGAGGACGTGACCCGCGAGATGCGCGGCGCGGCGAAGACCGTGAACTACGCGGTTATTTATGGGCAGAGCGACTTTGCCCTAGGGAAGAACCTCAAGATCGAGAAGCGCGAAGCGGCGCGCTACATCGAGGCGTTTTTTACCCGCTACGCCGGCGTCGCGACCTACATGGACGAACTCGTCGAGGAGGCCCGGTCGTCCGGCGGGACCCGTACCATCCTCGGGCGTCGGCGCATGCTGCCGAACCTCCGCAGCAAGAACTTCAGGCTGCGGACGGCAGCCGAGCGGGTGGCTCGCAATACGCCGATCCAGGGAAGCGCCGCCGACGTGATGAAGGTGGCGATGGTGCGCATCCAGCGCGACATGGAGGCCGACGGCATGCAGAGCCAGATGTTGCTCACGGTGCACGATGAGCTCGTCTTCGAGGCGCCGGCGAGCGAGCACGGGGCCCTCGAAGCTCTCGCGGTGCGGCACATGGAGACCGCGGTTGCCCTCGAGGTGCCCCTCCTGGTGGCCCACGGCTGGGGCCCGACCTGGGGCAAGGCGCATTGATGTTGGTCGATACAAAATGCGGGCGGCTCTTCGTCGAGGTCCGCGGTCAGGGCCCGGACCTCGTCCTGTGGCATTCGTTGCTCTGCGACTCGGGCATGTGGCGGAGGCAGCGCGTGGCCTTCGAGGAACATTATCGGGTCGTCGCTATCGATGCGCCGGGGCACGGCCGGAGCGGCAACGTGCGCAGCCCTTTCACCATGGACGACTGCGTCGACGCGGCGGTCCAAGTCCTGGACGCCGTCGGCATCGAGAGCGCGGCCTGGGTGGGCCTCTCGTGGGGCGGCATGGTCGGCATGCGCCTCGCGGCGCGCCATCCAGCCCGAGTCTCGGCGCTGGTCCTCCTCGATACCTCGGCGCGCCCCGAGCGGACCCTCAAGCGCCTCGCCTACCGCCCGCTCCAGGTCATCGCGTCTCGGATAGGCGCCGTCAGGCCCCTGGCGAAGGCCCTCACGCCCATCTTCTTCTCTCCCCACACCCTCCGCTCCGAGCCCGACATCGTCGACTCCTTCGTCCGGACCCTGACGCGCATGGATCCCGAATCCATCGGTCAGGCCGTCGAAGCCGTGATCTACACCCGCGGGGACTTCACCCCGGAGCTCTCGCAGATAGGCGCTCCGACGCTGGTCATCGTGGGCATCGATGACCGCGCAACGCCCCCCGACGAGGCGGAGCACATCGCGGCCAGGGTCCCCGGGGCTGGCCTCGTCCGCATCCCGGACGCCGGCCACCTCAGCGCCCTCGAGCAGCCCGAACGGGTCAACGCCGCGATCCTCTCGTTTCTCGCGGAAGGGGCAAAAAGCGCCTGAATTCGCGCCGTGAGGGCTCGTTTGGCAGGTGGCCCCTCCCGCGAGAGGGTGATAGGCTGCGTTTTCAGAAGCCCCAAGCGAGGGGCACGGCGGTCCAGCCGGGACCGCCGACACGATGCCGAAGTACGCAGAGTGAGAGACACGGGCTGCGCGACGGATCGAGAGACATCGCTGAAAAGACTCTTCTGCGGGCGACCGTAGATCTGAGAATGGGCGTCACCCGACATGGGCGGCGCTACGGAAAGAGAGCGTTACTGTGAGCAAGCTATTTGTAGGTGGACTGAGCTGGGACACCACGGACGACAGCCTTAAGGCCGCGTTTGAGGAATTCGGCGGAGTGTCTGAGGCCAAGGTGATTACCGACCGCGACACGGGCCGTTCCCGTGGGTTCGGTTTCGTGACGATGGAGAACCGCGACGCCGCTGAGCGCGCGAAGGAGCAAATGGACGGCGCGACCCTCGACGGCCGCTCCATTCGTGTCGACGAAGCCAACGACCGCGGACGCGGCGGCGGCGGCGGTGGTGGCGGCGGCGGCGGCCGCGACCGCTACTAAGACAGCATCGCCTGGGTCGTCAGACCCATTCGACACTGTTTGTCAGAAGGGCCCATCTCGAGTTTCTCGAGATGGGCTTTGTCGTTGATAGCGAGATGGCGCCGGGAGCGGGCGCCGCATTGCCGGGGGCGTTTGACGCTCAGGTGCGCTGCCTACGGCGGCGCCGTAGGCCCAGGGCGAGGAGCAGGGCGACGGCCGCCGGGGGCGCGGGTGCATGGCGTGCTCCGAGACCCGGGACACTGCAGCCGCAGCCCTCGTCCCCTGTCGGTGGCGGGGTTGGGCCGGCGTCCGCGTCGGGGGCCGACGCGTCGGATTCCGGTGCGCCACCGTCCGTGCCCGCGGTCGCGCCCGTGACGGTAAGGGCCAGCCAACCCTTCGGGCGGTGGAGGCCGCGGTCCGAATCGTCGTCGCGCTTTTGGGCGACGGCGAGCAGGGAGGCGGTCTCCCCGGCGTCGATGCTGACAACGTGTTCGAGCACGTCGCCTTCGGCTTCTGCGACGAGCACCCCGTCCTGGTAGAGCCAGAGTGCGTCTACGCCGAAGCCCTCGGCGTCCGTCGCGCTGACCGTGACCAACCGCGCGTCTGAGATCGTGTCGCCGTCGGTGACGCCGGAGATGTCGACCTCCGGGCGCACGGCATAGGGCGCGGCCATCGGGTCACCGAGGACCAGATTGTGCCAATACACGTAGGGTAGATTCCGGTGGTAGGCCTCGGCGAGGGTCGCCCCATCGACGTACTGAGTGATCAAGGCGCGGTGCGGGAAGACGGAGTTGAGGGGCTCGTCGGTCGTGCCGTGCACTCCGGCGACGCCTCGGGCGACCCACCGGGAAATGGAGACCTGCCGCTCCATCGACGGGTCTGTGAAATTCTCGGGCACGGCGCCGAAGCTCGTCAGGTTGTCGACCAGAGCGCCGGGGTGGAAGTCGTTGCCCTCGATGGTCGTGCCGATGGTCGCCGTGCCCGTGAAGAATGCGGCGAGGGTATGGCCCGTCGCATCTGGGTCGAAGGCAACCTCCCGGGCGTCGGTGTAGCCGCGCTCCATGAGACCGTTGATGATCCCGGGGTACTGCCCGTCGAGGGCGCCTCGGGCCGGGTCGCGACCGTCCATGAAGAGGAACTCGCCGTCCGCGCCGCCCATCGCTTCGGCCATCAGCGCGCTATCGAGAAGCATCTCGGCCTCGGCGTGGGTGTACCCGTGCAGCATGGTGACGAGCAGCGGCCGAAACGTGATGCCGCTCGCTTCTCGCTCGTAGCCCGGCTCAAAGACCCCCGCCCGAAACGCATTGCGAACGCGCGCCGCGTAGCATGCGGTGCCCCCGCAGTCCGCGACGGTGCCCGGCGCTTGGCCGAGCAGGGGCTCGCCCGAATCCGTCGTCGTTTGCCATAGGCCGAGAGCGGCCGCGAGGGAGACCCGCCGGGTCCCGGCACCGTCCGGTACTTCGACGCGCAGGGGCACCCCCCGAACGAGCAGCACTGCCTCGACCCGGTCTCGCGCTCCGGCGGCGTCGAGGCAGGCCTCGAAGGGGGTGAGCACCTGGCCTCGATACGCATCGAGGCTGAGGTCGGTCACGTCGTCGATCGGCAGCAGACAAACCTGCCCCGTTGGCACGTTGCGCTCTCGCGCATAACGCTCCGCGAGCGCCACCGATGCGGCTACGTTTGCGTTGGCGATGACCGCCGTGGTCGCCGGCCCCGGGACCGCCCCGACGAGTCCGGGCGAGGCGAATACCAACGCCAGCGTCGCGCATACGACGAAGGCCCCCTGCATTTTTTGAATCCCCACGAGCGATGACAGTATCGCACGACTTGGGGGGGGCGCGCTCAGTTGCCCGGGTCGACGCCGATGGCCGCGTGCATGATTCGCTGCAGGAGGTTGCCCTCGTCCGGCCGCAGGCGGCTGTCCTTGCCGAAGCGCAGCTTCACGCCGCGCCACTCGACGGAGCGCGAGAACATGCTGTAGGCCCACACAGCGCCCATGAGGGTGTCTTTGATGGGCGCGAGGACGAGGTACCGGAGCTTCATCGGGTGGTCCGGGCGCAGGAGCCGGAGGGAGTAGGCATCGGCCACGGTCTTGGTCACGGCGATGGCCGCCCAGAAGAGCCCGAAGAGCGGCGCGAAGCCGCTGGCCACGAAGGCGAGGGCGGCGAGGGCGTTGGGGTTGGCGGCGAGGTCACCGACGAATCCGCCCACGTGAATCACCGCGCGCATCTTGAGCCAGCGGCTGTGTCGGCCGAGGAACTGGGACGGATTGATGTCTTCGTTGACGTTTTCGATGGTCGTGGCCGAGAGCAGGACCTCTTTGCCGAGCGCCTGATAGGCCCGGCCGAGGACGAAGTCTTCGGCGAGCACGTCGCGGACCGACTCGAGGCCCCCCGCGGCGTCGAGCTCGCTCGCGCGGAAGAGCATCGACTTGCCGACGACGCAGCTGATGCCCGCGAGGTGCAGGGCCGTCGCCATGGCCGGGGTGATGAAGCAGGTGAGCTGGAGGTTTTCGAGGGCGGCACCGACTGAGCGCTCGCCCGTCCCGACGACCATGCTGGTCAGAAGCGAGGCGCCGGTGGTCTGCATCTCGCCCACGACGCGCTCGACGTAGTCGGGGCGCAGCCGAACGTTGCCGTCGGACTGCAGGATCAGGTCGTATCGGGCTGCCGCCTTGGCCCCAGCGAGGTTGGCAACCTTGGGGTTCAAGCCGAAGTTGGGGTCGCTCTGAACGAACTGCACATCCCACTCGGGGTGGCGGGTAGCGACCTCGCGGGCGACCATGAGCCCTTTGTCGTTCGCGTCGGTCGCGGAGAAGACGATCTCTTTCGGCCCGGCGTAGGTCTGAGCGAAGACGCTCTCGAGGTTGGCGACCAAGCCCTCTTCCACGCCTTTGAGGGGCTTCAGGAGGGAAATCGCGGGCAAATCGCCCGCCGCAGCCAACGGCCGCGCGAGGCGGACGTGTTTGCGGGTGCAACCGAGAGCGACCACTACAAAAAGCAGGGCGCCGGCGGCAGCGGCGAGGAGCGTCCATGCGAGCACATACGACATGCAGCGAGCCGAAGATGGCATGACGTCAGAGCCCCGGCAACAGACTGGCGCGCCGCAATTGTCAAACATTGTCACAGGTTGTAAGCCCTGTGGTGCCCGTGTCGCCGTCCTGCGGGGGGGCTCGGCTAGAAGCAGCCTGCGAGGCAGGTGGAGTGATGCGTCTCACAAGTATGGCGGCACGCGCCGTGGGGATTGTCGCACCGGGCGATGCACGCATCCCATCGCGGTTCACAGACTTCGGAGCATTCGTGATCGGCGTTCGGGGCCCGGGGGCGCCGCGGCTGCGCTTCTGAAGGCGCCGCAGAGGCCGTCGCCTCGGCCGTTGCCTCGTCCGTTGTCTCGGTCTGGTCTGGGCTCTCGGGGACGGTATCTGGAGCGCCGAGGGAGAGGTAGCTCGCAGTGTAGGAGCCCTCAACCTGGGAGGTCGGCATGCCCGGCATCGGGGCCACGCTCTCCTGGCCGGTTTGGATGTCCACGATGCGCTGGCGCGCGTAGACGAGGCGATCGGGGCTCTGCCCGAGGGTGTAGTGCTCGAGCCAGACCGACCAACACTGGCCTCGCTGGTCGGGGGTGACCGACGAGTCGAAGTCGGCGCCGTGGCAACGCTCGAAGAAGCTGTTCGACTGGTGCACCATACGAAGGCTCGGACCGCATCCGAGGCTCGCGGTCGCCATCACGGTGGCCACCAGCGCCACGATTGGCCAACCTCTCTGATCAAACACCCGAAACATGAGCCCTAACGATAGCACCACGGACGGCGACGCAACACCGGAGGACGACGGCCAGGACATCGGCCAGGGGGCCTATGAGGCCGCAGGGTTCGGTACTCTGTACCTGGTTTGGTCTTCCCGGGGCGTTACCCATTTGACTCTTCCCGGGGGCAAACATCCGTTTTCAACGGAAGCCGGTCCGCCAGTTCATGCGATCCCCGCGACGTGGCAGCGAGTCCTCGATGCCTACTTTCGCGGCGATGTCATCGAGTTTGACGCGATCCCCGTCGATCCCCGCGGAACCGATTTTCAAGAGCAGGTGTGGGCAGCGCTGCGACGTATCCCACATGGAAAAGTCCGC
>JAFDCW010000929.1 GCA_019312705.1 Deltaproteobacteria bacterium | reverse complement strand
GAGGGCGGCGAAGGCGTCGGCAAGGGCTTTCTCGGCGCCGTCCTCGACGAGCGCCGGGTCCGGCTGCCCGGCCGGCGCGTCCTTCGCGATGTGGATGGCCCGCTTGAACGCCACGGCGAGGGATTCGTACTCGGGCATTTCCCGGAAGCGGGCCACGGCGCCGACGCGCGCCGACAGGTCCCGGAGGCTCTCCCCATCCCAGGCCCCGAGGCACGCTTCGACGAGATCCGTCGGGTAGAGACCAGAGTAGTAAGCCTTGAGGCGGGCCCGGAAGAAGGCCGTGAGGGCGCCCACGACCTCCTCGGTCGCACCGAGGACCTCGGCGGGGTACGCGTCGACCGCGGCCCGGAGGAGCGCGCCGAGGAGCACGTCGGTGGGGCCATCGAGGGCGATGCGAATGATGCCTAGGGCGGCGCGCCGGAGGGCGAAGGGGTCGGCGGAGCCAGTCGGCACGAGGCCGATGCCAAAGCAGCCAGCGAGGGTGTCGGCGCGGTCGGCGATGGCGACGGCCGCCGAGACCGGGCTCGTCGGCAGGCTGTCCCCGGCGCCCCGAGGCAGGTAGTGCTCGCGGATCGCGGCGGCGACGTCGTCATCGATGCCCTGTTCGCGGGCGTAGAACTCCCCCATCTCTCCCTGGAGTTCGGGGAACTCACCGACGATGAGGGTGACGAGGTCGACTTTGGCGAGGCGCGCCGCTCGGCCGGCGGCCTCACCGTGGCCAGCGTCGCCGAGGTCTCCGAGATGGGCGGCGAGGCCCGATACCCGACGGACCTTGTCGCCGACCGAGCCGAGCTTCTTCTGAAAGACGACGTCGTCGAGACGCGGGACTCGAGCATCGAGGGACACCTTCCGGTCCTCGTCGACGAAGAAGCGCGCATCGGCGAGGCGCGCCCGGAGGACCCGGTCGTTGCCCTTGGCGATGACGTCCGGGGCGTTGGCCGTATTGACCACGTTCAGGTAACGCGGGAGCAGCCGGGCACCCCCGTCGGCTTCTGCGTCGTTTGCCTCGACGGCAAAATAGCGCTGGTGGTCCCGCATGACGGAGACGATGACGCTGCGCGGTAGATCGAGGAAAGAAGCGTCGAAGCTGCCCGGCACCACGAAGGGCTCCTCGACCATGCCCGCGCATTCGCCAACGAGGAACGCATCCTCGACGAGCGTGCCGCCCAACTCCTCGGCGGCAGCCGCGAGGCCCTTTTCCATGCGCTCGCGACGCTCCGTCGGGTCGACGTAGACGTGCACTTCGCGGAGGGCATCGACGTAGGCGCCGGCCGACTCGACCTCGAGGGCCTCGGGCGATAGAAAGCGGTGCCCCCGGGTGCCCTTGCCAGCGTCGACCGACGCAAAAGTCATCGGCACGACCTCACCGCCGTGCAGGCATACGACCCAGTGGATCGGTCGGCCGAAAGCCACATCGCCGGCGCCCCAACGCATCGATTTCTGAAACGGGATCTTTCGGCAGAGCTCTTCGAGTAGCTCCGGGAGGACCTCGACCGCAGGGCGTCCGGTCTCGGCCTTGGTATAGGCGACGTACTCCCCCTTGTCGGTGGTGACGACGCGAAGGTCATCGGGGCTCACGCCTTGCTTCTTGGCAAAGCCCTGCCCCGCCTTGGTGAGCTTGCCCTCGTCGTCCATCGCGACCCGCTTCGGCGGACCTACGACCTCCATCGAGAGGTCCTCCTGGCGTTCGGCGACCCCTTCGACGAGCAGGGCCAGGCGACGCGGCGTGCCCAGGGGACGTACGGCACCGTGGGCCACCCGGGCCCCCTTCATGAGCCCTTCGAAGAGCCCCGGCATGGCCGCGAGGGCCTTGTCGAGGAAAGAGGCGGGGAGCTCTTCGGTCCCAATTTCGAGGAGCAAATCTTGAGCGGACATCATACCTCGGTGCTTCGTTATCAGACGGCCGGCGGGCCGTCCACGGGACTCGGTGCGAAGCCGAGGGCGGACTGGGCCAGAAGCAGGGACCCCGCAATCCCGGCGCCGGATCCGAGCCCCGGGGGGACCACGTATTCGTCGATGCCAGCACCTACCGCATCGCAATCCAGGTACCCGCCGAGGGCCTCGGCGAGGCTCCGCCGAACGCGCGGGAGCAGCCCCGGACGCCCACTGACCGAGCCCCCGACAACGATCCGAACGGGGGAGAGCAGCAAGACCGCGGGAGCCAGCACCGCCCCGAGGTAGCGGCCCACGAGGTCCCATACGGGGTCGTCGTCGGCGAGGTCCTCGCCGGGCCTGCCGGTCCGGGCCGCGATAGCGGGGCCACTGACCAGGCCCTCGAGGCAGCGGCCGTGGAAAGGGCACACCCCCTCGAAGGGGTCTGGGGTGCCATCGGCCAGGGGCAGAGTGGGCAGCAGGATGTGACCG
>JAFDCW010000928.1 GCA_019312705.1 Deltaproteobacteria bacterium | reverse complement strand
GCGCGGCGCGGGGCCGTACGCTCGAGACATCACGGGCGGGAGCTGGCGCCACGGGAGCTATCGACGGCGGCGAGGGGGCGAGTGCACCCACCGCTCCGAAGTCCGGCACCCGGAGTGGCGGCATCGGACGCACGCCGAGAGGATCGCTGGGGTCGGTCGCGGAGGCCGGCATCGGGATACTCGGCGGTGGGCCGACGGTCTGGCGGGTCGCGGCCGCCTTTTCAATGCGGACCTCGGCGCCAATGCCGCGCAGCAGATGAAAGAGCTCTTCGGCCTGCGCCTCGTTCACTCCGCGCTTGACCAGCACCGGCGCCCGGGTGACGACTTGGCGCGCCATCTCCGGGTCGATGCCGAAGACTCGAGCGAGGTCGCCGACGGGATCTTTGCCAGGGGCGTCGTCGAATCGGAGAACCCGGATGTCGAATTTGTCCAAGCGTCGCCTCCTCGCGCCAGTAGAGCACCTAGTTCGGCCCTTAGTCATGTTTGGCGGCCGCATGGGCGGGGGAGTGCTACATGCGCCGGGCGATGACGACGAAAGGTCAGGGCTCGAGCCGGTACCCGGGTCAACAGCTGGGGGAGGACCCAGGATCGGCCCGGGGCATCGCTGCGGTGACCCTCGGGGCGACGGGGTTTTCCTTCGCCTTCATCTTCGTGAAGGTCATCGGTCTGCCGCCGGCGACATTGGGATTCTACAAGGCGATCATCGCGACCGGGGTCCTCGGACTGGTCGCCCTCGTTCTCCGGGCCCCCCTTCCCAAGCCCCTCGGCCCGGTCCTCTTTGCTGGTGTGTGTTTTGGATTGCATCAGTTGATCTTCATCACGGCGACTCAGAAGACTTCGGTGGCCATCGTCACCATGATCGGGGCACTGAAGCCGCTGCTCATCGCGGTCATCAGCCCGTGGACCGTCGGCGAGCGTCCGTCCCCGCGCATGAAGTACCTGGCCCTTCTCGCGGTCGCCGGCATCGGGGTCGTCGTGTGGGCGAACTACGACGACCCGAGCCGGAGCCTCGAGGGAGATCTGCTCGCGGTCCTGAATCTCGGCGTCTTCACCGGCTTCTTCCTCTTTGCCAAGCGTGCCCGGGCGTCCGGGACCCACACGCTCACCTTGACGGTTTCGCAGAACCTCATCGCCGCCCTGGTCCTCGGGCCGGCCATGCTCTTCGTCACGCCCATCGTCCCTGAAGCACCGATGCAGTGGTGGCTGCTCGCGCTCTTCGCCCTCGGCCCGGGGAGCGGTCACCTGCTGGTGAACTGGGCGCACCCGCGGATCAGCGCGGCCTTCGCGTCACTGATCCTGAACGCGGTGCCCATCCTCGCGAGCTTCTGGGCGTACGTCTTCTTGGACGAGCCCTACGGAGTGCCTCACATCGTCGGCATGTTGGCGGTCCTCGCCGCTGTCGAGCTCGGCCGCCGCGCCGAGGTTCAGGGCTCCTGAGCTTCGCGTGAGCCTTAGAGTTCGTAGATGCAGCGCGAGGTGCACGTCTCGTGCACGGTCACCGAGACCAGGCGAGATGCATCCGGGACCACCAGGCGCTCGGCGATGAAGCGGGCGAGGTTTTCGCTCGTGGGGTTGTCGAGGCCCTCGACCTCGTTGAGATAGCGGTGGTCGAGGAGGTCGTGCAGCGGCGCCCAGGCTTCGGTGATGTCGGCGAAATCGACGACCCACCCGAGGTGGGGGTGCACGGGGCCCGCGACCCGGACCGTGACCCGGAAGCTGTGGCCGTGTATGCGCGCGCACTTGTGGCCCTCGGGCACGTTCGGGAGCCGGTGGGCCGATTCGAAGCGCAGCTCCTTTTCGATGAAAGTCGTCGCCATGGGGGGGCGTCATAGCCTTCGGGGAGGGCCGCGTCGAGGGCGGCCGTGAGGGGCTCACCCTGCAATGATGGTCTTCAGCGTCTCGTCCGTCTCCGGATCTCCTGTGTGGCTCAGGACCAGATGTCCAGAGCGTGGCGGCCTTCTTGGAAGCCGCTGAAGGTATTCCGCAACGCGCCCGAATCCGCGTCGTAGAACCGCACCTCGTCGCCGACCCGGTAGGCGCGTGTGGTCGTGTGCTCCCAGCCGTTGTCCCAGGTCACCGTGAACGTGTGGGCCTCCTCGTCGATCTGGCAGACTCCGAAGTTGTGGGAGCCAACATGATTTCGGCCCTCCATCCTGCAGTCGTTGCCCACGTACGCGATGAAGTGGAAGCCGCCGCGATACACGCCGTGAACCGTGTGGTCCAAGAGCAGAGCCTCGAGCTCGGCGCCCGTGAGCTGGGGGTGGCCGGCGCTGATCGCCATGGCTTCGGTGATTGGCTGAGCTTCGTGCATCGTGGTTCCTCCGCGATCAGAACCAGCGGGTTCTGTGGTCCTGCACGAACTGCTCAA
>JAFDCW010000203.1 GCA_019312705.1 Deltaproteobacteria bacterium | reverse complement strand
ACCGGGTCGTCGAGGTCTTCGGGGCAGTCGATGCCCTTGCCGGGGTTCGCCCGGGCCGTGCCGATGATGATGCCGCGGCTGTTCCGCAACCCCGAAAGGTCCTTCTCGGTGAATACGCGGTAGTGCTCGTTGGTGACGAGGGGGTTGGTCTCGGCGTCGTAGTCCTGGAGCTGTGAGTAGCCATGGGAAAAACCGATGACCTCCCGACCGTCCTGAAGAAACGACGCCGCCGCCGACGAGATGACGGCATTTGCTGCAGGGGCCGGGCCCCCTGAAAACACGAGACCGACTCGACGGATGTGGTCGCCTTTGCGTTCGCCGCTCATACTGCACTCCAGGTTGATGGGAGGCGCAGACTACCAGGCAGACCCGGTGTGGCAACGGGCTCGGCGACAGAACCGGCGGCCGTGCGTCTGGGTAGCCCTCGTCCTCGCGGGAGCTCTTCTCGCGGGAGCCGGCACGAGCCCCGGACGAGCCCAGCCGGAGGCTGCCGAGCGCACGGCACCGGGCTTCCCGGCCCTGCCCATTCACGTGACCGTCGCCACGTCGGATGGGGCACCCACCGTCGATCAGGCGTGGCTCGACCACCAGGTCGAGATGGCAAATCGCATCTTCGAAGGCGCGGGGCTCTCCTTCGTGCTCGCCGAGGTGCACTCCATGGTCGAGTCCCACGCGCGCCTCGAAGACAGGCGAGACCGCCACGCCCTCGGCGCCCTGATGCACGACGACGTGATCAACTGGTTCGCCGTGAAGTCTCTGCGCGACGTAGACGATCCGTCACGCATGCGCATGGGCGTGCACTGGCGCCCGGCGGGCCTTCCCGGAAAACATTTCGTGATCGTCGCATCGCACTCGGTCCCCGATGTGCTGGCCCACGAGCTCGGCCACTTCTTCGGCAACCGCGAGCATCCGGAGACGCCGGGCAA
This sequence comes from Deltaproteobacteria bacterium, assembly GCA_019312705.1. The sequence continues at coordinate 6,432 of JAFDCW010000203.1, read as the reverse complement.
CGTCATGAGCTACAGCGACGGGCCCCCGGGCGTCTTGCCCTGGTTCGATACGACGCAGAAGCGCCGCATCCGCCGCTTCGCCCGACGCTTCTTGCAAACGCGCGAAGTCCTGCCGGCCCGGTGAGCCGCACGCCGGGGAGCGTTCCCCCGATGCACGACTCCTGTAGGCTCCGGCCCCATGGCCCACCTCGTCACCTCCATCGCCCACATCGGCATCCGCGTTCACGACCTCGCGCGCGCCGAGGCGTTCTACGCACTGCTCGGGTTCGAACACGTCGTGGGCAACGTGGTCGAACTCAACTGGGCGCCAGCTGCCTAAATCTGAACAACCCGGGGGCTGATGGGGTCCGGCGTCGGGCCGGGGGCGTGGGGAAGGTCGCAGAGGTGCACGCCTTCGGAGTTGCAATAGGTCGAGAGGTCCGAATCCGAGCAAGCGCGGACCTCACATTCGCCGACCTCGACCGGAACCGGGACGTCGATGGCAGGGTCTTCGGCGAAGATGCGGTAGAGCGAACGCTCCCCTGCATGGAACGGCCGCCGGAGGATGAATCGCTGAGCCGGAGCGTCTGCCTCCCCAACGCAGTTGGCGACCGAGCAGAAACGAATGCGGACCTTCACGGCGACGGTCGCGTTGTCCGTGAGGACGGAGACCGCGTCTTCCGAACGCATGCCGGCGAGGGGCACGCTGCTGAGGACCTCCTCCTCGAAGCCGGAGTCGAAGGCTGCGGCCGTTTCGCGGCGGACCTGGACGAAGGCCTGGGCGGCGTCGCTGGCGGCCGCGGGCAAGTCGATGCGCAGCTCGAGGCCGGCCACGACGTCGGGATCGCCCCCACAGCCGGAAGCGATCAGCAACGCAGTCGAGAGACAAAGCAGGATACGCATGGGCCCATGCTACGCGAGGGCGGCCTCAGTCTCCATGGGATGCTGGGGGCGCCTGGCACGCGGCCGGTGCCCGAGGCGTCTCACCAGAGCCATGGCTCCGTGTCAGCGCATGCACAGTCTGGGGCAATGGGGCGCCCACTCGTCTCGCGAGACGCGTCGGCACGAACATTGAAGCGAGGCATGGGTCATCCCATGACTGGTAGCCGCTTCCTGCATCTCGCCTGGCTCGCCTGGGCGCCGCTCTTGCTGATATTGCCGCTCGCGCTGCTTTTGCCCGCCTGCGCGGGTCCCCCCATCGTCCACGTCGCCCCCGTCGCCCCCGTCGCCCCGCCGGAACCCGCCCCCGCCGAGGTCTCCCCGCCTGCCCAAGCATGGCCGCTCTTCGACGAGGAGCCGGCCATTCGCGTGCTCATCGGCCAGTCCGAGCTTCCCGTCGTGGTAGCCGGGGTCGGGCTCTCGACCCCTCGGGCACGAGAGTTGGGGTCGGTGACCATCGAGGTAGTCGACGGGGTGCTCACGTCGACCGGCGACGTTTGCGAGCCCGAGCGATGCGTCTTCCACTCTCCCGGGGGCGTCGCCATGGGCGCCGCGGGCCCCTTCCCCGGCCGCCTCGAGGTGCTGGCTAGTGAAGGCGAGCTGCTCACCGTCCTCGAGGTGCCCATCGAGACCTACCTGCGCGGCGTGGTGAGCGCGGAGATCCCATCGCGATGGCCCGTCGAGGTCAAGATGGCCCAAGCGATCGCCGCCCGCTCCTACGCTCTCGCCCACCTGGATCAACCCGAGGCCCACTTCGATGTGCGCTCCGATACCCTCGATCAGGTGTACCGCCCGGGCGAAAACTCCGGCGCCGCCGACGCCGTGACGCGAACCCGGGGCCAGGTCCTCGCGGCGAACGGCGCCCTCGTCGAGGCCTTCTATCACTCGACCTGCGGCGGGCACACGGAGAACCCGAACGACGTTTGGCCGGATGCACCCGCCCTTGATTGGGCGACGGCCTGCACGACCGACACCGAATCGCCGCGCCATACCTGGGAGGTCCGGCTATCCAATTCGGTGGTGGCGACAGCCCACGCGGACATCTCCCACGTCGACGCGCTCCGCCTCGAATCGCGCAGCGGCTCTGGCCGGGCGCTCGAGATCACGGTCGTCGACGGTCCGACCTCGGTCACCATGCCAGCCCCCGAGTTCCGCCGCGCCATCGGGACTCGCAGGCTCGGGAGCACCTTCTTCGAGGCCCGGACCGACGGCGGCACCGTCACCTTCACCGGCCGCGGCTTCGGCCACGGTGTCGGCATGTGTCAGTGGGGCGCCCACGGTCTCGTCGCCGAGGGCAACGGTCACCGCGAGGTCCTCGCCCACTACTATCGCGGCACCACCGTGATGCGCGCCTACGAGTAGCGTCAGGCGAGCAGCTCCCGCACCGGGCCCTGCTGGTAAGCAGCGACCGGACGGCCGACCGCGTCGAGGTCGGTGCCCATGGCCTGGACCAGGGCGGTCAGCGTGCCTGTGTGTTTGTGGGCCGAGCTGATGTCGTTTCCGTAGGTGAGCAGTTGGTTCGTCCGCAGCGCCCCGCCGCACTGGCCGAAGATGCTCACCGGCACGTCGTAGGCGCGGTGGTTCCAACCGAACTCGGCGCCGACCATGACCGCCGAGTCGTAGAGGATGTCGGCCTTGGCCGTCGCACCGATGCCCTTGAGCTCGTCGAGGAGCTCGGTGACGCGCAGCGAATACCACTCCATGAAGAGGTCCACGTCGGCGGCCTGGTGGTGGGTATAGCTGTGGTGGTCGGTGCCGGAGTTCGAGCCCGACCCGTCGCCGACGTAGCCGAGGCCGAGGGACGGCACCTGAAAGCGACTGGCGATGCCGCCGAGCTGAACGCTCACGATGCGGGTGCGGTCGAGGCGCAGCGCCGCGTCGATGACCCTCACCCACTCGGACCACACGCGCTCCGGGGCCTCGGTCCGGGTGTCGAGTTCCGGTGGCTCCGCCGGCACGGGAAACGACGGATCGAGGGGCGATTCGGCGAGGCCGAGCTCGAGCTCCCGGAGGCCGGTGAGGTGCTGGTCGAGGATGTGATGACCGGCGGACGGGAGCTGATCTCGCAGCGCCTCGAGCTCGCGGCCGGGCACGTCGAGGATGGAACCTCCCTGGGCCCAGAGCTGGTCGATGTCGGTCCCGCCCATCGCCGCGAGGTCACCGAACATCTGGCGGAATGCGTCCCGAGGGCTCTCGGTGAGGGTCACCGGGACGCGCTCGTCCGTGTAGGTCGAGCCGAGGGTGTAGCCGGGGGGCGCCTGGTAGAAGACGCTCGGCGCTTTGAAACTCGACCCGCGCATCTTGATGGCCAGGGACTTGCGCAAAGGGTTGGTGATGACGCCGCGGTCGAGGTAGTCGGCGGCGACGATCTGGTCGATCGTCGGCTGAAGCGCGGCCGTCCCGATGTCATTGCGCACGAAGGGGATGTCTCCCGAGAACATCGTGAGCGCCGAGGCAAAGTGGCCGGCGTGGTCCCCGGTGTAGTGCTCCGACACGATGTCGTGGAACGCGTACTCCTCGATGGCGATCATGTCTTCGCGGTAGCGCTCGTACGGTGCGAAGCCCGGGCCGAGGTCGAAGCCACCGGCGGTGCGCTCGAGGTAGACGTTCTCCCGACACTTTCCGTTCGGGAGAAATACGAGGACCATATGACGCTTCTCGGTGAGCGCCTTGGCCTCGGGCATGTCGAGCCAGTAGCCAGCGACCGGGGCCAACATGCCGGCGAGGACCGAGTTGCGGAGGAAGTCGCGCCGTTTCCACTTCTTCATCAGTTGACTCCCCGTCGGAACTGACCCGACAGCGCGATTTCTCGGAAGAGGCCGACCACGTCACCAGTGAAGCTGCCTTCGAGGGCCTCGAGGACCGCTCGGTCCTGGGAGCCCGGCAGGCGTCCCTGGGCGTAGCGATAGGTCTGGGTGACGAAGCAACGCTGCAGCGCCGGGTGCGTCGCGAAGCCATCGACGGCCTCGGCGGTGGTCTCGAATTCGATGCGGTCGTAGGGGGGCAGGTCGAAGAAGCCGCGCACCTCGTCGGGCATCACCACGTCTTCGGGCTGGAGGCGCCCGACCTCGTCGAATCGCTCGAAAGCAAAGCCGGCGTTCAACGTCTGGTGGCAGTTGCTACAGGGCGCCGTGGTCTCGAGAGGTTCGAAGCGTTCGCGGAAGGTCGCGTCGGGCCCGACGTCGGGCAGGGCCATCGCGGGGATGCCGGCGTCCGGGGCGAAGCCATGGCACATCAACTCTTGCAGCAAGAAGGCGCCCCGCTGGATCGGAGAACGGCCGTTTTCCTTCGAGTGCGCTGAGAGCACGAGGCCGGTGGTCAGGATGCCGCGGCGGTCGGTGCCGGCGAGGTCGACGCGGACAAACTCGTCGGTGCCCACGGGGCCCATGCCGTAGTGGGCCGCGAGGGTGTCGTTGAGATAGGTGTAGTCGGCGCGGACGAGGTCCGCGAGGGACCCGCCTTCGGTAAAGAGCACGTCCTCGATGAGCAACCGGACCTCTTCGTAGAAGAGCTCGGTGAGCCCCTCCGGGAGTTCGGCGGCGGCGGTCTTGACCTGGTGATCGAAGTCGTCGGTGCCGAGCCACAAATGGATGAGCCAGGTGACGCGCTCCTGGGCCCGGGGGCTTTCGAGCAGGCGGTCGACCTGCGCCGCGTACTCGGCCGAGGTGAGCAGTGCACCGGCCTCGGCGGAAGCGAGGAGCTCGGGGTCCGGGCGCGTGCCCCAGAGGAAGTAGCTGAGCTTCGCCGCGAGCTCGAAGCCGGTGAGCTCGCCGGCGGCCCCGATCTCCGTACGGTAGAGAAAGTAGGGCGAGATGAGGGCCATCTGCACGACGGTGCGCCGAGCAAAGGCTGCGCCCTCGGCCCCGAGCTTTTCGTCGAAGGCGGCCCGGTAGGGGGCGAGCATCGAGTCGCCGACCTCGCGGACAAAGGCCGACGCAAGGAACGCGCGCAGTTCGTCGTCGGTGCACGCGTCGGCGGCGCAAGGCAGGAGCGCGTCGAGGTCGGCGCGAATGGCGACGTCGGTGGCGATCTCGAGGAGCGTTTGCATGTGACCCACGTCGCGGACCGTCGACCGGGCAGCGTCGTTGTCGAGATTCTGCACGTCGAGTTCCCGGGGCAGGCCCGCCACGTCGACGGCGACCCCGGTGAAGTCAGCGATGGCCTGGGCAAACTCCCAGCGGGTCGCCATGCGCAAGCCGGTCTCCGGCGCGACCTCGTCGAGGGGGAACGCGAAGCGTGGCGTGGTGAGGCCCCGTCCATCGGTGCCTGCGCCGCCGCCCGGGCCGGTCTCGCCGGCGCCGGGGTCACCACCGGGGCTCGAGATGGAGCCCTTGCAGGCGACCAACGGTGCCAAGAGGAGCAGCACGAGGAGCAGCAAAAGGAGCTGAACGACCCAGAGGGCCGGACGGTTCGTGACTGGGACGAGACCCAGTCGGCGGGGGAGGCGACTGAACACGTCTCTTCACCACGCAACGCCCGTGCCGGGGCGAGGGCTTTGAAATCGCGGCGAAATTTCGGTGTGCAGGCCGCTCTCAGGCGCCGGGAGCGCGTTCCGTTCTCGGGGAGAACCGGCGCTGTTCCTGGGGAAGTCCTTCCTTGGGGACGGCTGCCGCGGGCAGCACTTCGCCGTCCGGACGGCTTCCTCCCGTGGGACTACCGCGGGACCGACGACGACATGGACGGCGTTCCAGACATGGTCGAGATGATGGTCAACGAGCTGAGCTACTTCTGAGCTGACACGCGGCCTCCGAGGAAAGAACCGACTTCGGGCGGTTCCCCCGTGCCGCGCTTCAGCTCGCGTCGAGGCGGATCGTGAAAACGCTGCCCGCTTCGGGGGAAGAACGGATCAGAACCTCGCCTCCGTGAGCGTCCGCGAACCTCTTGACCACCGCGAGGCCGAGGCCGGTTCCGATGGATTTGGTCGTGAAAAAGGGCTCGAAGATCTGGTCCAGGGCCTCGTCGGAGACCCCGGGGCCGACGTCTTCCACTTCGATGAGCGAATAATCCTCTCGGCGGATGACGCGCACCTCGACGACGTCTCCCTCCCGGGACGCCTGCGTCGCGTTGTCGATCAGGTTGAGCAGAGCGCGCCGAAGCATGTGTTCGTCCACGCAGGCGCGTACCTCCGCGTCGAACTCGAGGTGTACGGAGACGCCCCGGGCGCGGGCGTCGGCCCGGGCACTGGCGACGGCGTCTTGGGCGATGACCGCGAGCGCGTGGTCGTACTTGGCGAGGACCGGGGGCCGAGCGAACTCGAGCAAATCGGCGACGGTTCGGTTCACCCGACTCGCCTCCTCGCGAACGATGTCGAGCATGGGCCCGACGGTCTCCTCGGGTTTTGCGATGCGCCCCAGGTTGGCCAGGCTGTTGAAGATCGCCCCGAGAGGGTTACGCACTTCATGGGCGACGACCGCGGCGAGCTCACCGATCACGGCCAGGCGCTCTCGCGCCACCAGGTCGCGCTGGGCGCGTTCGAGGTCGGCATAGCTCGCCTTGAGACTGCCGACGAGGAGG
>JAFDCW010000927.1 GCA_019312705.1 Deltaproteobacteria bacterium | reverse complement strand
CCTTGCGGCCGTCGATCAGGCCGTACCCGGTCACCACGCCGTCGCCGGGGATCTTGCTCTTCTCCATGCCGAAGTCGGTGCAGCGATGCACGACCAGGCGATCCATCTCGATGAAGGATCCCTCGTCCAAGAGCAGGTCGATGCGCTCCCGGGCAGTGAGCTTGCCCGCGTCGTGTTGACGCTTGGCTCGCGCGGGTCCCCCTGCTTCGAGGGCTAGCTGGTTGAGCTCATCGAGGCGGGCCTTCGGGTCGGTCATGGCGCTCCCTATTTGACGAAATCAGGCGTTGGCGAGGGTGTCGACCAGGCGGTCGAGGTCGGCTTTTTCGAGCTTCTCGGTCACCGCGACGAGGAACTGGTCGTCCCGGTCCGGGTACGAGAGGCCCAGGTCGAGGCCGCCGAGGAGGCCCTGGTCCGCCAGCGACGCCAACAAAGGTGCGGCCTTGCCGGTCGTGCGGCGGACGACGAACTCGTTGAAGGTGGGGGCGCCGTGGAGGATCTCGAAACCGTCGAGGCTCTCGATACGCCCCTTCAGGTATTCGGTGCGGCTGAGGCAGATACGCCCGGCCGCTTCGAATCCCTGGCGGCCCAGCATCGCCGTGCGAATCGCGAGGGCCAGGGCGATGAGGCCGTGGTTGGTGCAGATATTGGAAGTCGCTCGCTCGCGCCGGATGTGCTGCTCGCGGGTCGACAAAGTCAGCACGTATCCGCGCGTACCTTCGGCGTCGACGGTCTCGCCGACGAGGCGTCCTGGGAGCTGGCGAACGTATTTCTGCTTGCACGCAAAAAGACCGACCCCAGGGCCGCCGAGCTGCGGCGGGACGGCGAGGGCCTGACCCTCACCAACGGCGATGTCGACGTCGTAGGCGCCGGGTGCCTTGATCAGGGACAGCGCGTAGGGTTCGGCCGTCGCCGTGACCAAAAGGGCATCGACGCTGCTCGCGATCTCACGAACCCGGCCGAGGTCTTCGACGCAGCCGAAGAAGTTGGGGTAGCCGACGATGACCGCGGCCGTCTCGCCGGTGGTCGCTGCGCTCAAGGCGTCGTAGTCAGTCCGGCCGTCGGCTGCCGCGGGGACGGTCACGATCTCTGGCCCTTCGAGGCCCGAGAGGTAGGTCGCGAGGGTCGCCCGGTACTCCGGGTTCACGGCCTCCGAGATGACGAAGCGCTCGCGCTTTGTGATTCGTCGCGCCATGAGCGCGGCTTCGGCGACGGCGCTGGCCCCATCGTACATGGACGCATTGGCGACGTCCATGCCGAGGATCTGGCAGACGATAGTCTGGTATTCGAAGATGCTCTGGAGCGTGCCCTGACTCACCTCGGGCTGGTACGGCGTGTACGCCGTATAGAACTCGCTGCGGAGCAGAAGCTGGTCCATGGCCGGCGGTACGTGGTGGTCGTACATGCCGCCTCCGAGGAAACAGGTCGCGCGATTCGCCTCGTTCCCGTCCGCGAGCTCCCCGAGGTGTTTCATCAGCCGGATCTCGTCGAGGACCGGTTCGAGGTCCAGGGGCCCGTCGAGGCGGTTTTCTTCCGGGATGCTCTCGAAGAGCTCGTCGATCGAGGCCGCGCCGATCCGCTCGAGCATGACGCGGATCTCGTCCGCGGTGTGGGGCAGGTACCGCACGGCTCGCCTAGTCGAGGCTCGTGAGAAACTCTTCGTAGGCCGCCGCGTCCATCAGGCGTTCGACCTCTCCGGGGTCGCTCATCTTGATGGCTACCAACCAGCCCTTCTCGTACGGGCCTTCGTTGACGTCTTCGGGGCTCGACTCGAGATCCTCGTTGGTCTCGACCACTTCGCCGCTGACCGGGGAGAAAAGCTCGCTGACCGTCTTGACGGACTCGATGTCCCCGAAGCGCTCGTGGGCCTGGACGTCCGTTCCGATGCTCGGAAGGTCGATGAGGGTCACGTCGCCGAGGTGCTCCACGGCGTAGCTCGTGATTCCGATGCGAACCACGTCATCGTCCTCGACGCGGGCCCACTCGTGGTCCTTCGTGTACTTCAGCTCGCTGGGATAATGGGCCATCTAACTCTCGCTACGCTTGTAGAAGGGGGTCTTCACGACCACCGCGGTGACGGTTTTGCCTCGGATTTCGATGCCGATCTCAGTGCCGATCGCGGACATCTCCAATGGGACGTAACCCAATCCGATATTCTTGCCTAGTGTGGGCGCCGGGGAGCCGCTGGTTACCTCTCCGACCTTGGTTCCGGCCGCATCGAGGATCGCGTACCCGTGGCGGCCGATCCCCCGGGCGGTCATCTCGAAACCGACCACCTTCCGCGAAACACCGGCTTCTTTTATGGCGACGAGGGCGTCACGGCCCCTGAAGTCGCCCTTTTTCAGCTTTACGGTCCATCCCAGGCCGGCCTCGTAG
>JAFDCW010000926.1 GCA_019312705.1 Deltaproteobacteria bacterium | reverse complement strand
GCCTCGTCGCCTTGCCTTCATCGAACGTCAGACTCACCACCACCTTTCCGAACTACAAGGACCACCCGTTTTCGTGGTGGGAAAAAAAGGGCGTGAAGCTCGGCGTCGGCACCGACAACTACGTGACGCTCAACACCAACTTGATTCGCGAGATGCTGATTCTGCTGTTCACCGACATGGAGAACCTCAAGATCACCAAGCTGCTGATGGTCGCCACCGGCGAGACGCTGCGCCCGGTGATCAGTCGGCTCATGTGGAGCATGCGCGGGGGGGATTGAGACTCTGCCGCGAGTCTCGAGCGGCTCGCGGGCGGATCACTTGTCGATGAGGAATCGGATCACCAGCGGGGGATCGTAGACCTCGGGTACGGGGATGGGTGCGAACGGTCGCCACACCTTCTGCAGGACCACCGAGCCCTCGATGCGCTCAGCGCTCGACGCGGTGATGAGGGCGAAGCCCTCCATGGCCTCGAAGCTCCCGGCCGGGGCGTCGGGCATGTCGAGCGTGAAGTTGTTCTCGTTGGCCTGGAATTGCACGAAGCGGAAGCCGCCGCGCGGCCACGAGACTTTGCTCAAGTCCTCACTCGCCGGCCCCAGGTTCAGCCGCAACGTCATGGTGGCGTCGAACATCTCGTCGCTGAAGCTTGCCTGCCCCTCACCGGTCATCAAAAAGACGTACACTCCGGCGCCTTCGTCAGTGCCGATGCGAGCGGTCACGCCCTGATCGAACGAGCTGAGAAACGTTTCGTTCGAGTAGATGTTGAAGCCGGGGCCGGGGACATCGAAGCCCACCGGGCCGACGCACTCGTCGAATGCCTCCTGGGTGATGACGTCGAGGTCCCGAAGCATGCGCAGCTTGGCGTACGCCGCGGCGCGGTCGATGGGGATGTTGCCCTCGTCGTCGTACGCGCGGAAGTGGCGACAGGCGCCGTCCTCGGGCAAGTCCACGGTGAGTGACTCGTCGCCGCAGGACGAGTCGTTATCCCACGCAACCGTGCCCTCCTCCCCCTCGGCGCGAAACAGCGGGGCCATGGACGGCATCGCGACCATATCGGCGATGTCGTCCGCATAGTTGGTCCCGCCGTACCGGCTCATGAAGCCTCCGTTGGTGACTTGCTCGGGCGTAAAGAACTTGATCGCAGAGGGGCAATCTCCATCGGAGAGCCCAAAGTAGTCGGCGGTTTCAAACCCGGCGCTCTTGAAGTCGGCCTGCATGCGTTCCCACTCGACGCCGAGGCCCTTCCCGAGGCGGAGGCTCTCCACTTTTTCGAAGCCGGCGTGGGAGGAGTCGAAGGTCCAATCCCCTGGGGGGGCGCCTGCGGTCACGAGGTCGCTCAGTTGCTTGCCCTTGTAGTTGAGGAGATTCTCCGTCGCATGGCCGGCCTCGTGGAAGATCGTGCTCATCAGCTTCAGCTGCGCCCGGCGATCCGCGGCCAGGGTCTGCTCGACGTAGAGACCTCCCTCTCTCGAGATGTTCAGCAGCATCAGGTCCCCAGAGACGGTGCCCGCGACGTAGCCACCCAGGGATAGGTCTTCACTATCCATGAATCCAATGCGGCCGACGCCGTAGCAAAGCGTCGGAGCCATCTGGTTGAGGGCCGCCTGCACGACCGCGCGCTGGACCGGGCCAGGCTCGAGCGGCGCGCGGGGGTGGCCTCCTAGTTCGAGGGTCCTCTGCGGGATCCAGTCTCCGTCCTCGACGCCCAGCAACACCACATGACTGCACGCGGCGGAAGGCATGAGCAAGCGCTGCTGCGCCGTGCCCAGGGACATCGACTCGACCGGAGGCGGCTCGCTCACGATCTCGTTGCCCTCGGCGTCGAGGACCACGAACTCCGCGACCTTCTCGTCGAGACGGAAGTACGTTGCGACGCGGGCCTCGGTCGGCAAGATCTCGAGCTCCTCGGACAGAAAGTCGTCCGGGTTCTCGAGAAGCAGGCTCGCGGGAAATTCCACCGCCCTCGCCTCCAACCACTGGCCGTCCGCGTCCTTGGCGACGACCAGATGAGTGCCCCCGAGGGCGCTCATCGGCTGGCCCATCTCGCTCAGGATCTCCACCGCGTCGACCCGGGCGAACGTCGGCTCCCCAGCGTCGTCGAGCGCGAGATCTACGCGGTAGATGTGCTCGCGCGGTCCGTCGAGATCGTACGCCCCGCCCTCACAGCCCTCGACCATGGCGCACGCTTCTTCGAAGGTTTCGGGCGTCTCGATCGGGGGTTCCTCCGGAGCTTCCGAGGTCTTGGTGCAGGCCCCCATGGCCCACACCAGGCCGCATGCGGGGACCACCACTCGAAGGAAGCGAAGATGCTGAAAATACATGGCACTTCGCGTCTCACGGCCCGACAGGGGAGGCAACGCCGGCTTGCCATTCGGCGGCC
>JAFDCW010000202.1 GCA_019312705.1 Deltaproteobacteria bacterium | reverse complement strand
GATCGACACCTTCGAAGCCCGGGACGACCTCTCGGGGAGCTGCGGTGGCGGCGGCGGCCCCGATGTCGTCTACGAAGTCTCGGTGCGCGCCCGGTCCCGTATCCGGGTGAACGTGAACGAGCCGGAGTTCGGTGGAGCGGTCTATCTGCAGCGCACCTGCGGCGACACCTCTGCCGAGGTCGCGTGCCAGCTCATCGAGTTGGGCACCAACACGGTCCTCGACGCGACAGTCGGGCGAGGTACCTACTATGTGGTCCTCGACGGGGGCCGGGCCGACGCTTTCGGCTCCGCGAAGGTGACCATTCAGGTCGACGACCTGGCGGCGCTAAACGCGATGTGTCGGCGCGCCCCGCGCATTCGTCCGGGACAAACCATCAGCGGAAGCACCGCGTCCGAGTCTGACGATTTCCAGGCGACCTGCGCCGGTGGTGCCCAGAGCAACGACCTCGTCTATCGCTTGACGCTCCGGCGCAGGCAGATCGTTCGGGCGACCATGGGCAGTGACTACGATGGTGCTCTGCACATCCGCAGCGATTGCGCCGATCAATCGACCGAGATCATGTGCAACGACGACCAGGCCGACGGCGACAATCGCCATTCCTTCCTCGAGACGACTCTCGACGCCGGGACCTACTTCGTCATCGTCGACGGCTTCGCGGCGGGCAATGCGGGCACGTTCACCCTCGACGTAGAAACGTCGAACCCCTAGCGGCGTTAGCGCCCCTGCAATCCTAGTCCCGCAGCCCTTCTAGGTCGCGGCGTAGGCGTTCGCGGAGGGCGGCGATTTCCTCGGGCGTGAGGGGCGGCTCGTCTTCTTCGAGGTCGCCTTCCGCCTCGTTCGGAGCGTCGGGGGACTGCGTTTCGGGTTCCGTTTCCGTTCCCGTCTCCGTTTCCGTTTCCGTTTCCGTTCCCGTCTCCGTTCCCGTTCCCGTTCCCGTCTCCGTCTCCGTTCCCGTTCCCGTTCCCGTCTCCGTTTCCGTTCCCGTTCCCGTTCCCGTTCCCGTTCCCGTTCCCGTTCCCGTTCCCGTTCCCGTTCCCGTTCCCGTTCCCGTTCCCGTTCCCGTTTCCGTTTCCGTTCCCGTTCCCGTTCCCTCGTCGGTCTCGGTCGACGCCCTCGATTCCCGCCCGCTCTCCTGACCCTGATTCCCCGTCGACGCACTGCGCGCCGGCGGTGCTTCGCCTTCGACGGCCCCCCGAGCGGTCGCCAGGATCGCCCGTCGCGCCTCTCGCTGTTCTTGCCGTGACGGAGGCCAGGTGCCGTAGTCCGCGGGCTCCCCGGGGCCGCTTCGGTCGACCCAGTAGTGACTCTCGTCGCGGACGTCGATATGGGTGAAGAGGCTGTTTGGGTAGAAGCCGACGCCGGTATTGGCCAGGGTCCGTGCGAATCGCACGACGCGTCGCTTCGCTACGCCGACGACGCGTAGGTCGAGGGCGCGGCCGTGGCGGTGGCGGCTCGTCCGCCGGGCACGGGGTCGATAGCCGCTCACGATGTCGATGCGGTGGCCGGCAAAGCGCGCGGAGATTCGGGCGAGGCGGACGAGGAGCCCCGCGTTGAGGCGCTTGATCCGGGGAGCCACGAGGCTTCCGTGGTTGCGGTGCTCTTCGAGGACGGCCGCCTCGGGCCGGTCGACGCCGTGGGGCCGGGCGAGGAGCGAGAGCTCGGTGAGCGCCCGGAGGTTGGGCTCGCCGTCCGCGGTCACGAGTCGAAGCGTCCGGGACTCGACGTTGGCTCGACTGAAGACCCGCGTGATGCGTACCGAGGCCGCCCCGGGTTCGGCCGGGGCTTCGGGGGCCGAGGCGCGACTCTGCGCCTGCGCGGGCGCCGCCGCGAGCACTGTACACAATAGTAGGAACAGGACGCACATATCCCTACACTGGGAATACGCCAGGCCGGGGGTCGGGGGCAAAAAACCGGGGTTGCTAGCGCGGCAATCCAGCTCCACGTCGCCTCCGGCGCCGGTCCGCCTTCTTGCCGACTACCGGCCCGGCCGCAGCGTCACGACGCTGAAGCCTGTCGCCGGCACGTCGCCTTCGTTGTGATAGCTGTGCGGCTGGTCTCCGGCGAAGGCAGCGACGTCCCCGGCCTCGAGGTCGATTCGTTCGCCGTTCGTCCAGAGCGTCAGGCGCCCCTCGTCGCAGGCCAGGTATTCGGAGGTGCCCGCTCGGTGGGGTACGCCCGGCATGTGCGCTCCCGGCTCTAGGCGGATGCGATCGATCTCCATGCCCGGGATGGGGTGCGGGAGCAATTTGTCGACGCGCGCTGCTCCCCGGGCTCGGGTGACGGTCGGCAGCTCGCCGGCGCGAAATACTTCGAGGCGGCCCCGGGGTGGGCTGAGCAACTCTTCGACGCTCAGGCCGAGGGCGGTCGCGACGCGGTGCAGGACCGAGAGCGTTGGATTCGCCGCTCCCGTCTCGAGATTGGCTACCGTCGACCGCGGGACGCCGCTCTTCTTCGCCAGCTGGGCCTGGGTCATGTTTCGGCGCTCGCGCACGTACTTCACGTTTTGTCGGAGGTTCTCGGCGAGCTTTTCTCGGTGCTCATCCTGGTCATCCTGGTCATCCTGGTCATTCTGGTCAGGGGGCTTGGCCGACATCGCCTCGGAGTATACTCCCCCTGACGTGCGCGAGGTTACGTATCGATACCGCGATCCCCTGGACGTCGTGTGGCTGGACGCCGCGGCGCGCATCGGCTTGCGCATCGAGCGGAGCGACGACTGCTATGCGTCGACCGACGGCGCCGGCACGCTCTTCATCGGGAGCGCGGCCCACCTCGACGCCGACGACAGCCTCTCTCAGATGATCTTCCACGAGCTCTGCCATTCGTTGATCGAAGGGCCCGAGTCCTTCGACCGTCCGGACTGGGACCTCGACAACGAGACTGACCGTGACCTCGACCGCGAATACGCGTGCCTTCGCCTCCAGGCTGCCCTCGCGGCGACGCACGGGCTACGCCAGGTCTTTGCGCCCACGACCGATCACCGGGCCTTCTACGACCGGCTTCCGGCGGACCCCTTCTCGCCGCGCACGGATCCGTCATCCATCCTGGCGCTCCGCGGGGCCGCCCGCGTCGGTCGACCGCCGTGGGGCCCTCACCTGGCCCAGGCCCTCGTCGCGACCCAACGCATCGCCGAAGCGGTGGGCGCCGCCGCGATGGGCGCCTCGGGCCTTCTGTGGAGCCGCTTCGAGGCCCCGATCCCGCCCCACCCGAGCGGCCTCGAAGGCGCCTTCGCCGATCAGGGGCGCTGCGGTGACTGCGCCTGGCAACGGCGGCGGGGGCCGGGCAAGGCGGTGCCCCGGTGCGAGCAGGGCGGGGGTGTCCGAGTCGAGGTTGCTTGGCCGGGCTGCGCGCGGTGGGAGCCCGAGCCGTCTTGCCTCGAGTGTGGTGCCTGCTGCCGTGAGGCCTACGGAGCGGTCGAGGTCTCTGCTCGGGACCCCTTCGTCCGCCTGCACCCGGACCTGCTCACGAAGCGGCCTCGGGGTTATGAGATACGCCGCGAAGGGGAGCGCTGCGCTGCTCTCCAGGAGCAGCCACCCCGGCACGCAGAAGACGCAGATGAAGCAGATACAGCCTCCCCCTCGTACATGTGCGTCGTATACGAGGACCGGCCCAGGACCTGCCGCGACTTCACTCGCGGGTCCGAGCACTGCCTGACCGCTCGGCGCCGCGTGGGCCTCAGTCGATGATCCGGAGCAAGCTGACCTTCAGGTAGTCGCCTTCGGGGAACGCCGAGAGCCGGGGGTGATCTGCCGGGGCGCCCCATCGGCCGAGGACCTGGGTCACGCAGCGAGCCCGCCGGGCCCCTTCTTCGAGGGTTCCGTCGAAGTCGTCTCGGGTGATGTGGCTCGAGCAGGAACCCGCGAGGTAGTAGCCCCCGACCTCGAGGCGACGGAAACAGGCCTCGTGCAGCTTCTCGTACGTCGCGATGGCGTTGTCCCGGGCGTCGTGACGGGGCGCGAAGCTCGGGGGATCGGCGACGATGAGATCCCAGGTCTTGCCCTGGGCTTCGTCGAGGAAGACCCGGACGTCGGCCCGGTGGCCCCGGTGCGCCTCGGCGGGGAGTCCGTTTCGTAGCCACGTCTCGTCCGCGAGATCGATCGCGGGCCCCGCCAGATCCACGGTGTCGACGTGCTTCGCGCCTCCGAGGCCGGCGGCGACCGAAAAGCCCCCGGTGTAGCCGTAGAGGTTGAGGACCCGGAGGCCCTCGGCGAGGTCTCGGACGAGCCTGCGACTCTCTCGATGGTCGAGGAAGAGGCCGGTCTTCTGCCCGCGTGCGAGATCCCCGAGGAGGACCATGCCGTGCTCGGTCACTTCCACCCTGTCCGGTGGCTCTCCCGTGATGGTCTCTACCCGCGTATCCGGGCCGCGCCCCGTCTTCCGCAGGAGCGTCTGCACTCCGCGCGCTGCGAGGACTTCGAGCAGCGGGCCCACGAGGGTCTTTTCGTGTTTCGCGATTCCGTCGGCGTCAAAGCGCAGAACGGCGGCCGAGCCGTAGACGTCGACGACCACTCCGGCGAGGCGGTCTCCCTCGCCATGCAGCAAGCGGTAGGCGTTGGTCGCCGGCGGTACGACTCGGTCTCGGAGCGTCGCTGCGGCCGTGATACGCCGTTGGAAGAAGGCTTCGTCGAGCGGTTCGTCCATGGTGGTCAGGACGCGTACGGCGATGGGGCCGTCGGTCGCGATGCCGCGAGCGAGGAAGCGTCCGCGGCGGTCGAGGACGGTGACCACCTCCCCTGTGGATCCGCGGTGGTCGAGGGCGTCGGCGTAGAGCCAGGGATGGCCCCGATGGACGGCGCGTTCGAGGGGGCGGCGGAGCTTTAGCGTAGGCAGGGGGGGCACGGGCCTATGGTACGTTGTCGAGCATGTCGATACGCGTATTGCCTTGGACCGCAGTGCTGATATCCGCGTTTGTACTCGGCGGCTGCGTCAACTCCCGAGCGGTGGACCTCGAGGGCAAGGAATGCCCCTGCGCCGAGGGATGGGTTTGCGATACGGCGATGAATGTCTGCGTTGTCGACGGGCCCGGGCCCGCCGATAGCGGCGCCCGGGACTCCGCCGTCGGGGACTCCGGTACAACGGATTCGGCGACGGGCGACACCGGCGCGCCGGTTGACTCGGGCGCCATGGACGACTCGGGCGCGATGGTGCCCGGTATGGTCAAGCTCTGGTTCGAAGCCGAGGCGGCGACCCTCGATACCGAGATGATGGTCGGCACCGACGCTACGGCATCCGGTGGTGAATACATCTCGGCGGCGAATCCCGGTCCTGTTGACACGCAGCCCGGCCCCGATGGCAAGGCGTCCTTCCGAGTCATGATTCCCTTCGACGGCACCTACCGGATCTGGGGCCGAGTCATCGCTCCCGGCGAGAGCGCCGATTCGTTCTGGGTCTGCGTCGACGTTGCCGTCGCTCCTCCGGGGGCCGCCGACTGTTCTCGCTGGAATTCCATACTCACGATGACCGAGTGGGGCTGGGACGACGTGCATGACGACGGCGACCCGTCGCTTCCGCCGACCGACTTCGTCCTGGAGGCCGGGGAGATCACCGTGGACATCTATCGTCGTGAGGCGGCGGTGCAGCTCGACAAGATCCTCGTCACCGACGACCTCACATTCATGCCCTCCGGCACCGGCGACTGATCAGAGCACATCTCGAGATGTGCTCTAGTCGAAGCTGCCCGCGAGGCTCAGGGAGCCGGGGCCGACTTCGAGGCGGGCGGTCATTCCGGTCCTGCTTGGCCGGGTGAACTCGACCGCCAACCAGCTCACGCCGATGAGCATCAGGGAGCCGCCGAGGACCCACATCGTATTGGCGAGGGTGGTGAAGGTATTTGCGCTGTCGAGGCTGGCGGCGGCGCTCTCGTGCACCGGGTCGGTCGCGGCGGAGTCATAGGCGCCAGAGGCGGCGGCGGCGAAGATTCCGCCGAGGATGAGCCCGGCGGCGCCGAGTCCGGTCACCACGATTGGCACGACCGAGGGCCCCCGGCTCGCGTCTTGGGCTTCTTGGGCTTCTTGGGCGGCCGCCCCGGTCGTTGCCGATACGAGGGCAAGGACCACGGTGAGGGCGACGGCTGCGCGGCCAACAGAGTGCATGGAAGGCGAGCATAGGTCGCCGCGGCCCTGCCGCGAAGCCCCGGTACGCTTCCGTGGGGAACCGGGGCCCGACCGGGGGTTCGATTGGACTCCCGTGGGACGCGTGGTATATCGCCGCCGCTCCCCAAGGAGCCGGACGCCCGAGCACCCTGCAAAAGCGCCCGAAATTACACACACTTCTCGAATAAGACGGCCGAGCCGGTGCCCCCTCTGGGGTTCTCGTCCGCGAGGGGTGGAGGTTTAACCGGAGGTAACTATGTCCGAAAATCAGACCCCGGCCGATGAGGCCGTAGAGAATACTGCCGCCCCGGCCCCCGAAGCCGCCCCCGCCGCGGAAGCCGCTCCGGCCCTCGAAGCGCCCCCCGCCATCGAGGCGCCACCCCCCGTCGAAGAGGCTCCCGCCGCCGAGGCACCCGCCGAGGCCGCCCCGGCCGAGGCTCCCGCCGAGGCCGAAGCTGCCCCCGCGTCCAACGAGGCTCCCGGCCTCGCGCTCCTCGGGGATGCGTCCCACGTCGCGAGCGGCGATCTTCCGATCGGCCTCCGCGCCCTCATCGACGCCGGCGTGCACTTCGGTCACCAGACCAAGCGCTGGAACCCGCGCATGCGCCCGTACATCTACGGCGCGCGCAATGGCATCCACATCATCGACCTCGACCAGACGGCGCAGCTCTTCAAGCGCGCCTACCAGTTCGTCTCCGACGCCGTCTCCCGCGGGGGCCATGTGCTCTTCGTGGGCACCAAGCGTCAGGCGGCCGAGATCATCGGCGAAGAGGCCACCCGCGCCGGGCAGTTCTACTGCACGGGCCGCTGGCTCGGCGGCACGCTCACCAACTTCCGTACCGTCAAGACCGCCATCGAGCGCCTCCGCGAGCTCGAGCGTCAGGACGAAGACGGCGAGCTCGAGTTGCTCGCCAAGAAGGAAGGCATCCGCCTTCGTCGCGAGAAGGACAAGCTCGAGAAGTTCATCGGCGGCATCAAGATGATGAACGCTCTTCCCAGCGTCATCTTCGTCGTCGACCCCCACAACGAGCACATCGCCGTCCGCGAGGGCCGCAAGCTGCACGTGCCCATCGTCGCCCTCACCGACACGAACTGCGATCCCGACCAGATCGACTTCGTGATCCCGGGCAACGACGACGCGATTCGTTCCATCAAGCTCGTCACCTCGCGCATCGCTGACGCGTGCATCGAAGGCGCGAGCCGCCGCAAGTCTGGCAATCAGGGCTACGGCCAGCAGGCATCCGGCGGCGTCCAGGTCGATTTCCAGCGTGGCCGTCGTCGTGGCGGCCGCCCCCCCGCCGGCCGCTGAACGCAGCCTGAAGTTAGAAGGATCAATGCCATGACCCAGGTATCCGCAACGCAGGTGAAGTCGCTCCGTGATCGCACGGCAGCCGGCATGATGGACTGCAAGAACGCTCTCATCGAAGCCGGTGGCGACGAAGAGGCGGCCATCGAGATCATCAAGAAGAAGGGCCTCGCCAAGGCCGCCAAGAAGGCTGGCGCCATCGCCGCCGAAGGCGTCGTGCACGGCTACATGCACCCTGGCGGCAAGGTCGGCGTGCTCGTCGAGATCAACTGCCAGACCGACTTCGTTTCTCGGAACGAAGAGTTCATCGAGTTCGTCGACGCGGTGGGCATGCAGATTGCCTCGATGATGCCGGAGTTCGTCTCTGGCGATGACATCCCCGGCTCGGCCGTCTCCGACAAGGAGCGCTTCTTCAAGGAGC
>JAFDCW010000201.1 GCA_019312705.1 Deltaproteobacteria bacterium | reverse complement strand
GGCTCGGACGTGACCGGCACGCGGATCTACGGCATGCGCTTCATCGACAGTGGAGAGCAGTTCATCAAGATCAATACGGGGGGGGGAGGCGCATTTTTCTCCGATGACGGTGCCGTCGAGTGCTCCTTCTTCCAGCTCACCGACGCGGGGAGGCCCCACATCGAGAGGAGCCCCGGCGGATGCTACACCGGCGGTATCGACGCCCACTCGGCCCAGGGCTGGGTCGTCCGCAACAACGAGTTTCGCGATATCTACTGCGCAGGCGAAGGCCTCGCCGAGCACGCCGTGCATTTCTGGAGCGGGTCTCGGGATACCTTGGTCGAGAACAACACGATCCTGAACTGCGCCCGCGGCATCGGCTTTGGGCTCATCGAAAACGGCGTCAGCCGCGACTACGCCGACGACCCCTACCCCGGCGTGGCGTACATCGGCCACTACGACGGCCTCATTCGCAACAACGTCATCTTCGGCGACATCGAGTGGTACGACACCGGCGTCGAGCTCAGCCAGGCCCGGGGCGCCCGCGTGTACCACAACACCATCTGGTCGACTGCGGCAGCCACGGGCTGGTACCGGTCGATCGACTACCGTTATGCCAATACGGACGTCGACATCCGCAACAACCTGGTGCGCCAAATCGGCGCCCGGAGCGGAGCCATGGGCCGCGTCGAGAGCAACGCCGAGGGCGTCGACGCGTCCACCTTCGTCGATATCGGCATGAGTGACTTCCATCTCGCGGCCGGGGCCACCGTCGCCATCGACCAGGGCGTGGACCTCGGCGCCGCCGCCGGGGTCGACATGGACGGCGAGACCCACGACTCGGGGAGCGCCCCGGACCTCGGCGCGGACGAGCGGCCGTAGCGGCTCAGAAGAGCGCGTCCACGGCGGTGGCCACGTCATCTGGCAGCGACATCGGGAGGGCCCGCGGCTCGGCCTGGGTCACGAAGGGGTAGTTGACGAGAACCCGCCCCTGCGTGCGCGGGATTTCCAGGTGCTCGACCGCAGACAGGAGACACGCCTCGAGGTCGGGGGTGAGGTCACCGGATACGCGCGCGCTCTCGACCTCCCTGCCCGCGAGGGCCAGGTGAAAGGTGACTCGGGCCTGGTAGTCCGGCCGTCCTCGCCGCGCGCGTCGAAAACAGCCCCTCACTCGGGGCTCGACCGTCTGCATGCGTCGTGCGAGCACCTCCCTCGAGAGCGCGCCGACGATGTAGGCCCCGCAGCCGCAACTGATTCGCAGGACGCGCACCCGCGGGTCTGGCGCGGGAAGGCCGGCACCGCTCCGGCCCTGCAGCACAACGCCAACCCCTCCTCGTTTCCGCGCGAGCGAGAGGTCGCGTGCCTGCACGGCGGTAAGGGTGTGCCCGGGCACGTAGGCATCCGAGAACCGGGCACCCAGCCGGAGCGCGAGGCCTCGGACCTGGGCTCGGAGGACACCCTGGACACCCTGGACACCCTGGGCACCTCGAGGCCCTCGGGCCGCCGTTCGCATGCCCGCGTCGAGAACGGGCCCGTCGACGCCCGCCCTGCCCTCCCAGGTCAGCTCTTCCCCGGACCGAAGGGGGCCGAGGGCAATGCGTCCGGCCTCGGCCTCCACCCACACGTTCGCCACGACGATCGGCGCGGCGATCACCGCGAGGCGCCGGCTGGCTTCCGCCGGGTCGTCGAGGTGAGGGCCGAGGTCCACCACCATGCCGTGAGAACGGCGCGCCGCCTCGGCGAGCGGTGCCGCAACGGGCCCGTCCGCCAAGTTGATGACCGTGATTTGCACGCCCGAGGCCACGAGCGTACGAAGCGCGACCCAGGTCTCGGGACTACCGGACACCGTTCCATCTCCGACGAGGATCACTGGACGGGCGCTCTCCCTCAGTCGAGGTACGAGCATCGGCAAGGCGCTCTCGACGCGAGTCGAGGGGCCGAGCCAAGTCTCGGGTCCGCCCTCTCGAAGCACCCGAGCGACGCGGCCGAGGGCCTCTCGGGCCGGCTGAAGCTCTGGGCCGAGAGACCGGGCGTGGCGCGCGAAGAGCACGGGACTGAGGGTCGACGCCGGCGGGAGAACCGCCTCGATCGCCCGGAGAGCGGCGGCCACCCGGGCGGGGGGCACGTCGAGCATGGACGGGGAGACGTCGATGAGGAGGGTCGCCGACACCGGAGCGGCAGCGCGAGGCCCGGCGGCGATGCGGATACGCCCGCAATCTGCATCACCGCAGCGCACGGAGGCGACCGAGCGCGTGACGGTGGTCGCGGCCAACGACGCTTCGAGGCGCACGGCGCGCCCGAGCTCGATCGTCCGGGCGACATCGGCGCTCTGGCCATCGACCCGAAGCGACGCCGACCCCGACGCCGCGAGCCGCACGATCGCTGGACGAAGCGCCGGGCCCGGCTCGCGGGCGGGCAGGTCGAGGCGCTCCACGCCGCCGGTGAGTTCGGTGGGTACGAGATACTGCACCTGAACTCGCACCGACTCCCGGGGCCCGAGGGGGGCGACGCGCAGGTCGACCGTCAATCCGGTCTGGGAGACGGTGCCGATCGGCAGGCCCCCGCTAGACGCCGGCGCGTAGACGGACAGGTCATAGGCATCGCCGACGCCGGAATCGGGGAGGCCGCGTCGGCAGCCGTGGTCGTTGCAGACGCGGAAGGCCGACAGCTCCGCACCTTCGGGCACCGGCAAGCGGTAGAGCACTTGGCTCAGCCCGGATTCGCTGCGCGCGAAGGCCATGTCGACGGTGGCCGTGGCGAGGCCGTCCCGAAAGACGACCGAGACCTCATGGACGGTCTCCCATACGTCCTCGGGCGCGACCATCACGGGCGAGTGCCCCTGCGCCGCCCCCGACAGCGGGCACAGCGCAGCACCGAGCACGTAGAACAAGACCGAGAGGGGCAATCGCATAGCGCCGCGGTTGGACAGCGAAACCGGCGCCGGGTTCCCGGGAAATCCCGCTGTCTATGCCAGGCGGCCGGGGCCCGATGCCCCGGCCGCCTGTTCGCGATGCGGGCGTTCGCCGTCAGTCGGTCGGCTCGTCGATTCGGGCGGACACGTCGGCCAGAGCCGCGGCGGTGGCGCGGAGAGTCTCGGCGCTCGCCTCGAGGGCGAGATGCGACACCTGGAGGCCGTGCTTGGCCCACATGCGCCCCACGCGGAAGAGCGCGCCGACGGCGTCTTCGAGGGATTCGTGGTGGTTCTCCGGAGTGGTGTCGTTGTGGCTGTTGTTGTGGCTGTCTTGGTGGCTGTCTTGGGTATTCATGACTATTCCTCCGGCGGCACCGTGCCGCTTTGGTCGTGGTCGCTAGCGCCAGGCTTGGCGCGAAATGGAAGGCACTCGTCGCCGAGGAGGACCCGGGGCCCGCCGTCGTCTCGGATGCCGAGATGGGCCTCGATGCCGCGAGGCAGGGCGACACCGCAGAGAGTGCACGCCTCATCGCGGGCGAGGCGTAGCGCTTGGTAGCCGATGACGCGCGCCAGCGGCGCCTCTGTGGCCGGCGCTTCGGCGCTTGGCGCGTCCGCCCGTCCGCGGCGCAAGCGACCCCGCCCCTCTCCAAGACGCTCGGCTACATCGCGCAGCTCGTGCTCCGCCCGACGCCCGACGACGTCCAAGGTGTCGACCGCGTCCTCGAGGATTGTCCGTACGACGTTCGAGACCGGGACCCGGAGGTTCTGGGCGAGGTCCTTCAATTCCTGCTCGAGGACCGCCGGTATGCGGGTGTGCAGGACCTTTTCCTTGCGCGCCTTGGTTGACGGCTCGGGCGGGCTCACAAACTCGGGCTTCTTCGACATGAGCAATAGGTAACACCGCGTGATACAGATGCCAGTCTTTTGTGACACTTCGTGATTCATTGTGATGCGCGGCTAGCCAAGGAGGCGGCGAATTCGGTGACCAGGTGGCGCTGGAGCGGCTGTAATCATTTCGTTATTGGTCGTTTTCAGCGGGTCGCGAACTGGCCCGGGCCCTGCAGAGCAGGTGGCCGTGCGGGTGATTGATGTGAAGCTGACGGTGCTGCTGGCGGTCCTGACCGCGAGCTGCGCTGCGCCAACCACCCCCACCGGCCACGCCACCGACGCCGAGATCGAGTTCGGTCTCGGAGATAAGGCCGACGGGTTCTGCGACGCCCGGGCGCTCCTGTGCTGGCCCGGAAGAGACTCCGAAGCCCTCCGGCGCTACTTCTCAGCTCAGGACGCCCTCCTGGTGGGCGCGGGGGACGATGGCGAAAACGCGCGGAGGCTGCTCCTCGCCCTCGACGACGTCGCACACAAGCTCGAGCCGGCAGAGGTCGACGCCCTCCCCGCCCTGCGCCGCGAGGCCGCCTCTGCTGGCGCACAGCTCACCGAGGACGAGCGCATCTCGCTGGTCGTCGCGGTGCATCGCGAAGCCGGCGGCCGCGTCGCGACCGGATATCTGACCGCCCACGCCGTGGCCCTCGGAGCCTCGACCCGCGACAGCCGGGCGGACGACGGGAGCAGCGCCTCATCGGAGCTGCCATCGGTCCTCACGGACCCCGACGTCATCGACAGCCTCCGAGAGCTCCGGGGCTCCGGGGCCTTCGGCTTCGCCTACGCGCTCTTGATCGAGCACACGGGCGTCCTCGACATCGACGTCAACGTCTGGGACGAGGAGTTCCCCTTCTCCGAGCCGCGAGAGCAGCGCATCTCGCGGATCATCGATCGTTATACGAACCTCGCCACCCGGGACGAAATCCTGGTCAACCTCGAGTCGCTAATCCCCTACGCGGGCATCCCCCTGAGCATCGCCCACGGCGCCATTGCGCACTTTCGGCACCGCCTCCGAATGACCATCGAGATCGCGGCGGCCTACGGGATCGACATCCGGGAGGGTCAGAATCTCCTGCTCGTGACCGGTGCGGTGATGAGCACCCTCGAAATCCCTGAGCTGCGCGGGCTCTTCGGCGGCGTCTTCGCCCTGCCGGTCCTCGCCAAGATAGTTGTTCGGCTCGGCGGCGTCCTCGACCCCCGGGCGCTCCTGCGCAGGCTGTCCCGGCACATGATCAATGCGCTCTTGGGTCGGCTCTCTCGGAAGGGCGCCGAGCTCGTCGCGCGGGCCACGGCACGGAGAGTGGGCGTCGGCGCCTCGCGTCAGATCCTCGGCTACGCGACCCTCGGGCTCACGATGATCGCCGACGTCGTCCTGACCCGAGCCGTCACCCACGGGGTCGGTGAACACGTCGACGCGATGATTCGCCCTTGGGGCTCAGGCATGCTCACCGAGAACGGCTCCGTCGCCGCAGACCTCGAGGGAGCGCAGTGTGTCGCCGAGATGCTCGGCACGGCGATGTCCATCGACGGTGAGATCGAGGAGTCCGAGTGGCAGCTGCTCGCCGCCCACCTTTCCCGATCGATCTGGACCGAGGGCCGCTGGCGCCCACTCGCCGACACCGCGACCTACGCCATGCAGGCGGACGCCGCGGCCCGAGGCGCCGGCCGAAGCTGGCTGGGCGACTGCCTCGAGGACCGGTACTGGGGCGAACCCCGCGGCGACCGCATGGCAGTGCTCTCGTGGCTGCTCACGATGTTCGCCGTCGACGGGCACCTCGTACCCCGGGAGCTCGATGCCTGGGAGGACGCCGTCGATACACTCCGCGGCGAGGGGTGGTTCGGCGATGGAGACGAGATCGAAGAGCTTCACCTCGCGGCGATGCGCGCTCGCATCGAGACGACCCTCGTTTCGGCGGACCACCTCCTCGACCCGGGCGATGCCGGCGCCCTCGACGAACTCACCCCAGCGGACGTGATCTCGGGCTACTCCGACGCCGACCCCGCCGCCGCGACCGCTCTCCGCTGCGCCTTCGACGGCTGTTGAGGCATCGACCACGCTTGTCCTCGATGCGGCGCGACCCTCGAACGAGGGTTCGCTGTTGATTCGGTCACCCCTTTGGGGGTAGAGCGACGCCATGCATACGAAGCTCTGGACGATCGCCCTCTGCCTCTCCCTCACCGCTCTGGCCGTCGGCTGCACGCGCCCGATTCGCATCGACTCGAACTCCAACGGTACGACCTTCAGCCTCGGCGAGGCCGAGGAGCACGTGCACGTCGAGGAGGGGCGCATCACCATCGACCGGCACATCAACTTCGCCACCAACGAGGCGACGATCCTCGAAGACTCCTTCGATCTGCTCGACTACATCGCCGTCGTCCTCGAAAACCACTCGGAGATCACGGCACTGCACGTGGTCGGCCATACGGACGACGTCGGCTCCGACGCGGACAACCAAGCTCTCTCGGAGCGTCGCGCCGAGGCCGTGGTCAACGCCCTTCGGCAACGTGGCGTTCACCAGACCCTCGACCACCGCGGCGCCGGCGAAGCCGAGCCCCTCTGCCAAGAAGACACCGACGACTGCCGCGCTCAGAATCGCCGCGTCGACTTCATCACCGAGAGCCAGCCCGAGGGCTGAGCATCGCAGGCAGTTCGCCTCGGTGGGCGGAAGGCATCGCCAGCGATTGGCGTAATATGTACCTAACTACGCAACCCCTGCAGTCAGTTGTGCTAGATCGACACGATGGAAGCTCACATTTGCCATCAGGAATGAAGTGCCGAAAGAGCCATCCGATCATGACGGGGAAGGCGATGAAGACGCCGAAGACCAGACCGACGAGGACTGGCACATCACCCTCGTCATGGACATCCCCGACGACCTCGCGGGTTCCGAAGGCCCGCAGACCTCCACCTTCGAAACCCACTCGTCCGACGATGGCCTCCTACGCCTCTCCATCGAGGAGACCGGCTACCAGGAGCCTGCCGCGACAGCCCGCGGCATCGTCGCGGACGCTGGAGCTGAACTCCCCCACCCCAAGCTGAGCAAGGACGCGCATATCGTCGTCGCCGCGAAGCGCAGCGACATAGGGCGCCGCCGGAAGAACAACCAGGACAGCTTCCTAGTGCTCGAGGACGAACACGTCTTCATCGTCGCGGACGGCATGGGCGGATACGCCGGGGGAGAGATCGCCAGCAAGATCGCCGTGGAGACGATCCAAGAGGCCTTCCGGGACAGTCGCTTCGACGCGCACGTCGACGCCAGCCTGCCTCAGCCCGCCAAGGAGCTCGCCCAGGCCATGCAGGCCGCCAACCTGGCCATCTGGGCTGCAGCAGCTGATGATCCAACGCTCGAAGGCATGGGTACCACCCTCGTGGGTGCGCGTTTTTCGCTGCGCCAGCGCCGAGGATACATCGGTCACGTCGGAGACAGCCGCTGCTATCGCCTGCGCGACGACTCCCTCGAGCAGCTGACGACGGACCATACCCTCGGAGTGCTCGGCGTGACGGGACGGGACGCGGTCAAGCTCTACCGCGCTGTCGGAATCATTCCCGAGGTCGCCATGGACATCGTCATGTTCGTGCCCAGCGACGGAGACACCTATTTGCTCTGCTCCGACG
>JAFDCW010000925.1 GCA_019312705.1 Deltaproteobacteria bacterium | reverse complement strand
ACCACGCCTACGACCCCAATCCTCATCGACCCCACGCGCCGATCGCCATTGCGCTCTCCGTCCTGGGTGTGGGCGCCATCTTCGCCGGCATGGTCAACCTCGAGCCGCTGCTTCACCTCCTCGGTGCCCACGTCGAGATCGCCGGCGCCGAGAACGGAAACATCTGGGGCACCTGGCTCTCGGGCACCGTGGCCCACTTCGACGCCGACGTCGGAGGGCTCTCCTACCTTGCCGCGGGCGGCGGCACGTTGGCCATGCTCACCGGCATCGGCCTCGCCTACGTCTGGTATGGCAAGGAAGGCCGCATGCCGATGGCCCGGGTCCACGGCTTCGCCAAGGTCTTGATGAACAAGTGGTACGTCGACGAGTTCTACGACGCCACCATCGTGCGCGGCTCGAAGGCCCTCGCGGTCTTCGCGGCGGCGGTCGACAAGTACCTCATCGACGGCATCCTCGCCCGGGCCTCGGCCCTCGGCGTCTCGCTGGTGAGCTGGATTTCTACCCGCCCGCAGAACGGCGTCATCCACACCTACGCCGCGGTGATGGTCCTCGGCCTCGCGGCCATCGGCTGGTGGTTCACCCATCCCCATACCAGCTTGGACGGCGTCGCCACCCGGAGCGACGTGACCTGGACCTCGGGTCGCGGCCTCGGGTACGAGTACCGCTGGGACATCGACGACGACGGTGAGGCCGACACCGAGTGGAGCGCCGAAGGCAACAGCGCCAGCCACACCTATGACCACGACGACTGGGTCGGCTACGCGCTCATCTTCGACGGCAGTCGACCCGGGGAGGAGGCCGAAGAGGTCTTCCTCGACGACTCCATCGTCGTCTTGACCGAGTCCGACATCGGGCGCGGTTGGGAGGCCGACCCGGAGGGCGGCACGACGCCGCCTTCGTTCCGCGTCGAAGGAGACGAGGTCGTCTTCCTCAAGAACGACGCCCGGGCTCGGGCCCGAGGCGGCGACGCCGAAGCCGAAGAGCGCTTGCATCCCGGCGACACGGTCCAGGTGGGCGCCCTCAACGTGCGCGTTGGCGCTGTCGTCCGGGCGACCCTCGAGGTTCGCAACAGCTTTGGCAACGTGACCCGGGAGACCAGCGAGGTCGTCATTCAGCCCGCCCCGCGCACCCGTGAAGTCGCGGCGCTGCGAGCTGCGCCCGCTACCCAGGGAGGTGCGCGATGAACCCCCACTTGCTCACCCTGCTCATCACGCTCCCGATGCTCGCGGCGTTCATCGTCGCGTTCCTCCCCCGGCAAGCGACCGGCACCCTGCGTACGACGACTGTCGTCTTCATGCTCATCGAGCTCGTGCTCTCGTTCTCCCTGCTCGACGGGGACTACACGACGGCGAGCTATCAGTTCCTCGAGCAGTACGAGTGGATCCCCGTCCTCGGGATCTCCTACAAGGTCGGCATCGACGGCATCTCGCTGTGGCTCGTGCTCCTGACCACGCTGCTCACGCCGATCGCGCTCTATGCGTCGTGGCTCTCGGTCAATACGAAGATCAAAGAGTTCGCCGTTGCCTTCCTGATGCTCGAAGCAGCGATGATCGGGGCCTTCGTCGCCCTCGACCTCTTCCTCTTCTACATTTTCTGGGAGCTGATGCTCGTCCCGATGTACCTCATCGTGGGCGTCTGGGGTGGCCCCGAGCGCGTCTACGCCGCCGTGAAGTTCTTCCTCTTCACGCTGGTCGGCAGCCTGCTCATGCTCATCGCGTTGCTCTACGTCGTCGGCCTCTACAAGGACCTCACCGGCGTCTACAGCTTCGACCTCGAAGAGCTCAGCCGGGTGGTCATCCCCTACGGCGCGCAGCTCTGGCTCTTCGGTGCCTTCGCCTTGGCGTTCGCCATCAAGGTGCCGATGTTCCCGTTCCACACCTGGCTGCCCGACGCCCATACCCAGGCGCCGACGGGCGGCTCGGTCATCCTGGCGGCGGTCATGCTGAAGCTGGGCACCTACGGCTTCATCCGCTTCGCCATGCCGCTCTTCCCCCTCGCGGCGCACTACCTCGGGCCGACGATGGCGGTCATCGCGGTCATCGGAATCATCTACGGTGCCTACTGCGCCTGGGCGCAGAAGGACGTGAAGAAGCTCGTCGCCTACAGCTCCGTGAGCCACCTGGGCTTCGTGATGCTCGGCATCTTCTCGATGAACCTCGGCGGCGTCGAAGGGGCCATCCTCCAGATGGTCAACCACGGCATCTCCACCGGCGCCCTCTTCATCCTGGTCGGCGTCATCTACGAGCGGCGCCATACCCGGGACCTCGACGAGTTCGGCGGCCTCGCGAAGGTCATGCCGGTCTACGCGACCCTCTTCATCATCGTCACCATGAGCTCGGTCGGCCTGCCCGGCACCAACGGCTTCATTGGTGAGTTCATGAT
>JAFDCW010000924.1 GCA_019312705.1 Deltaproteobacteria bacterium | reverse complement strand
CAGCAGCAAACGTCTAGGTCAGCACTTGACCCGCCATGGTATCCACCACGAAGGCGGCGAGTTCCCGGGGCGCCACAACTGGGCTAGCTGGACTCCGGTGATCCTCCGCGCCCTCGCCCACAACGTCGGCGGCGACGACTTCAATCGCCCCTGAGCTGGTCTACCGCGTCGAGGAAGGCCCGGGCCTTTAGCTCGGTCTCCGCGACCTCCCGGTCCGGTAGGCTCGCCGAG
The DNA here is from genome assembly GCA_019312705.1 of Deltaproteobacteria bacterium. Next base: position 2,153 of record JAFDCW010000924.1, on the reverse strand, counting down.
ACCAGCCCTCCACCGGCGTGGTAGACGACCTCCCCCCGGCGGACCTGAGCTGTGCGGATGGCGACCGCGAAGCGCGCGCCGCCGCGACGGTCGACGAGGCCAATGCACCCCGTATAGACCTCCCGCGCATGGGTTTCGAGCTCTTCGATGATCTGCATCGCACGCACCTTCGGCGTGCCCGTCACACTGCCTGGGGGGAAGGTCGCGTCGAGGATCGCTCCGAGGTCCACGTCTCGCCGGGTCCGGCAACGCACCGTCGAGACCAGATGCGCGAGCCCGCGGTAAGGCTCGACGACGAGGGGGGCCTCGACCGCGACCGTGCCCACTTCGGCGACCCGACCGAGGTCGTTGCGCATGAGGTCGACGATCATCGCGTGCTCGGCCCGTTCCTTGTCGTCGTTGCGTAAGGTATCGGCTTCGCCCGCGTCGTCGCCGGAACGGGCGATGGTGCCCTTGATGGGGCGCGTCGAGAGCTCTCCGCCGGGGCCCTGCCAGTGAAGGAAGCGCTCCATGGTGCGCGCGAGGACGGCGTGGTCCCCAGCGTCGATGAAGCCGCCGAGGGGCACCGGGCTCGCCTCGCGCATCGCCAGGAAGAGCGCGAGGGGTTCGCCTTCGTAGTCCGCCCGCCAGCGCCGGGCGAGGTTCACCTGGTAGATGTCGCCGGCCCCGATGTGGTCGAGGGCGGCCTCGATGGCGGCCCGGTGCAAGGCGGGGTCGTCGACGACCGCAGGGCCGACCCGGGCCGAGATGCTCGTCTCGTTCCCCGCGAGTCCTTCGTGAATGCGCGATTCGAGGCGCTTGCATGCGGCCTCGTCGTCGCCGACGAGCCACGCCTCTCCGCTCTCGTCGTCGACCGAGAGACACGCGTCGTAGCGGCCGAACCAGATCGCCGGTGAGTCGTGTTCTATCGGGCCTTCTGCGGCGCGCCGAGGCTCCCCCACGGTCGTGGCGTCGTAGCTGACGAACCCCATCCATCGCGGCGCCGCGCTGTCCTCGGCCGGATCGTCGAAGGACGGCAGCTCGCCGGTTTGCCCGACGCCTACCCGATGTACCTCGACGGGATCGATCCCCACGTAGCTGCGCCGCCCCTCGGCCTCGTGGGCCGGCCCGCCGTCGAGCCACGCGAGTCCGGACCGCCCTACGAGCGCCTGGGCGGCTCGAGCTGCGTCGATCGAGGGGTCGAAGGGCATTCGATGCACGGGGCGCGGACCTTACCCAAAAAGAGCGCTCCGAGCGAAGCACGTGAAGCGGTCGCAGACGTTGCACAAGTCGTCTTCCGCGATCCTTGCCAAGCGTGGTAACTTGCGCGGGCTGTAATGAAATCGGTCCGAGTAGTCAAAAAGGACCACCCGCCGGCGCACCAAACGCCCGCGAGTCCGGATGAGCCAGACCTCAACCTGAGGATCTTGGGGGCGCTCGCTGCCTGCATCGTCGATCGATTCGGCGAAGACGCCTTGACCGCTGTGGCTGCGGCCGCGGACCTGTCGCCTGCCGACGTCAGGAAGAGTTCGAAATGGGTCCGGTATGAGCGCTTCGAGAGGTTGCTCATCGCAGCACGGGAGCGCTTCTCGGACGATGATGCGTTCCGGGCAGCGTGCGGCTACCGGCTAGACCGCGGGTACGGCCCGATGCGCCTGCTCTTCCACGCCATGAGCCCCGGCATGGTCTACCAACGCGCTTTCAAGTCCTTCTCGACGATTTCCGGTATCAGCTCGACCGAGATTGTCGCGCATGGGCGAACGTTCGTCCGGACCAGATATCGCAGCACCAAGAAGGAACACCGGCTCGTCTGCCTGTCCCGCCAGGGTCAGGCGACGATGCTGCCGCGCCTCTGGGGGTTGCCCAAGGCGAGGCTCGTCGAGCATTCGTGCATCGCGTGGGGTGACGACGCCTGCGAATACGAGATTCATTGGTACGAGCTCGCGCGCTGGCGTCCGATCCTCGCGGGCCTCGCAGCAGGCGGCTTGGCCGCGTGGGCCGTGACCTACCTCGGCCTGACCCTTCCGGTGCTCGTCGGCGTTCTCCCCGCGCTCGGCGCGTTGGCCGGCTACTTCTACGAAATCCGCCGGACGAATCGGGAGAACTTGAGGCTTGGTGAGGACTACCAGAACGCCCTTCGCGACGCGATGGCCGAGGAGACCGAGACTCGCAAG
>JAFDCW010000200.1 GCA_019312705.1 Deltaproteobacteria bacterium | reverse complement strand
CCGATGACGCCGCAGCCGAGGGGGTGGTCGTCGGCGATCTGCCCCTTGGCCTTGAAGGTCGTGATGACCGGGCAGTCGAGGCTCTCGGCGAGGGCCACGATGCCGTCCATGTGGAAGCGCGCGCCGTGGCCGACGATGATCACGGGACGCTCGGCCTTGGCGAGGAGCGTACTCGCCTCGGAGAGCGCAGCTTCGGGGGGAGCGATCTCCCGCTGCGGTAGGCGCCCTTCAGGGCCCCCAGGCTTGGTGCCCCCGGCCTCGAGGGTCTGCACCTCGTCTGGGAAGATGAGGTGCGAAACGCCCTGATTGAGAATGGCGCTCTTGCACGCGAGGTTCACGAGTTCTGCGTGACGCGAGTCGTGCAGAACCGTCTGACTCCATTGCGCCACCTTGCCGTAGGCCGCGGAAAGGTCGACCTCCTGGAAGGCCCCCGGTCCGAGGACCTGGGTGTCCACCTGGCCCGTCAGCGCGAGCACCGGCGCCCCGTCGACATTGGCGTCCCACAGCCCCGTGAGCAGGTTGGTGGCCCCGGGGCCTGCGATGGTCAGGCACGATGCCGGACGGCCCGTGAGCTTGCCGTAGGCCGAGCACGCGAAACTGGCGGCGCCCTCGTGGCGAATGCCTACGTAGCGTAGGCGCCCCTCGACCGACTCGCGGCGCAGGGCATCGGCGAGGCCGAGGTTGCTGTGTCCGACCATGCCGAAGGTCCACTTCACTCCCCAGTTGGTCAGCGTGCGAGCCATGACGTCGGACACGGTATCGACGTGGGCATCCTCCTGGTCGAGAGCGACGTAGACTCCGTCGTCACGCACCTCGGTCTGGAAGGTTTCGAGGGTATCTCCAAAGTCCCCCGGCGACGCGCCGGTCGTCGGGTGATAGTCCCATCCGTGCCACGGACACCGCAGCCAACCGTTCTCGATGGAGCCCTCCCCGAGGGGGCCTCCTTGGTGCGGGCAGCGATTGTCGAGGGCACCGTACTCGCCCTCGAAGTGAGTGAGGCAGAGCGTGCGATGGCCGCAGGTGACCGCCTTCACTCGGCCGTCGGGTAGCTCCTCGGCGTCGAGCGCCTTAAGCCAGACACGCTTTTTCGTCATAACCGACCCTTCATAGTGCCGCCCCCAGGCCCCCGGAACCCCCTGGCCGGCACAGAGGTTACACGGGACCAAGCACGCCGTCTGGGCGGGCTCCCGAGGCAGGCGCCTGGTAGCATGCGCGCGATGCGAGACAACGCCCTTCCTCCGGAGGTCCTCGGGGCCTTTGGCCTCGAAAGCGCAGAAGTCTGCCCCATCTCCATCGGCCTGATCAACCAAACCTACCTGGTCACCGACGGGGCGCGCCGAGTCATCTTCCAGCGGCTACATCCGATCTTTGGGGGCGAGGTGAACCTCGACATCGACGCCATCACCACGCGCCTGGCGGCCCAGGGCCTGACAACGCCGCGCCTGGTGCGAGCAACCCGCGGCGCCCCCTTCGTGGCCGTCGACGGCGGCGTATACCGAGCGCTGACCTTCGTGGCGGGCCGGACCATCGAGAAGGTCCCGAACCCCGCCGTCGCCCAGGCCGCGGGCGAGCTCATCGGCCGCTTCCACCTCGCCCTCCGAGACTTCGAGCACGAGTTTCACTTCAGCCGCCCCGGAGCCCACGATACGCCGCGGCATCTCGAGACCCTCCGCCGCGCCCTCGATCAGCGCCGCGAGCACGCCAACGCCGACGCCGTCCTACCCCTCGGCCACGCCATCCTCGCCCACGGCGACGACCTGCCCGCCATCCCGGAACTCCCGGAGCGCATCATCCATGGCGACCTGAAGATCTCGAACCTGCTCTTCGACGACGACCTGACCGCCGCGAGGGCCCTCGTGGACCTCGATACGATGGCCAAGTCCACCCTCGCCATCGAGCTCGGCGATGCCCTGCGAAGCTGGTGCAACCCCGCCGGCGAGGAGTCCCCAGCCGCCCTCGACGAGGCGATCTTCGCGGGCGCCATCGCCGGGTACGCAAGCGCCGCAGGGTCGATGCTGACCGACGACGAAGTGCACTCCTTGGTCTCCGGCTTCGAGACCATCGCCCTCGAGCTCGCCGCCCGTTTCGCCGCCGACGCCTTGAACGAAAGCTACTTCGGCTGGGACGAGGCGCGCTTCCCGTCGCGCAGCGAACACAACCGCGTTCGCGCCGCCTCGCAGCTCAGCCTCGCCGTCGCGGTGCGAGACGCCCGAGGGCGGCTCGAGGAAATCGTCGCGGCCGCCTTTCGGCGTTGAGGTCCCGCTGGGGCGGCCCGTCCAGGCTCGCGCGGGATACCGGCACCGGCCCTTTTGCGGGAATGTTCTGCACAGCGTCGATCGTTGGTTACGCTAGATGCCGGTGTACTCCCTCGCCGCCACTCTGGTCGCATCCGTTATCGCGCTCCCCGCGACGGCGTGTTCGTCACCGACCCAGGGTGCAGCCGTGGACCCGATCACACGGACCAGCACTTCGGCGCCCGCTGCGACTGCGGATGATCCGGCCGAAGCCGTCGTCGTCGGCGAAGTGGAGCCGGCGCAGACACCAGACGAGCAGCCAGACGAGCCGTCGGCCGAAGCGCCGCAGGACCCTCCACCCACCGAAGCCCCGGCGCCCATCGCGGAGGCCCCGGCTCTCCGCGTCGATGAGCACACCCTCGGCGCCGCTTTCGACGACGCAGGCTACGAGCCCCCGGAGGGCTCCTTCGTCATGGTGGGGCGCGAGCTCGAAGGCTCCGCCACCCACTTCGAGTGGTTCAGCCTCGGCCACTCGGGCCTCACGCCATCCCACGAGCACTTTTGGCCGGCGTCCACGATCAAGGTGATGACCGCCATCGCGGCCCTCGAAACGCTGCACGAGTACGGGTTGACCGGCGCCGCCATCTTGACCTTCGAAGACCTCGACGGCCGCTACCACGGCCCGGCGAAGGAGATCATTCGACTCGCGATCCAGGTCAGCAACAACCCCGCCTACAACCGGACAGTGCTCATCGCCGGCATGCGCAACATCAACGAGACGGTCTTCCCTCGGTGGGGCCTGCACGACACGATCATGCAGCGGCGCTATACGCGCCCCGAAGGCGTCACGGACCTGGCCCTCCGCACGTCACCGGCGATTCGTTACCGGGAAGGCGGCCGCCGCGGGACCATCCCCGAGCGCATCGCCCCGCATCTCTACGGTCGATGCCCGGCCGCGGGCAACTGCACCAGCCTCTACGAGCTGCTCTCGGTCATGCGCCGAGTCACGCTGCACCACGAGCTCCCCGCGGCAGAGCGATTCAATCTGAGCGACGAGGACGTCACGGTCATCCACGACGCGCTCAGAGAGTCCTATTCGCGCATCGCCCCCGGCGCCGAGGCCGCCCTCGGGCCAGTCGCCGTGCTGAACAAGACGGGCACGGTGCCCGGCGACGACGCCCTCGACCACGGCTTGATCACCGACGAGGTGACTGGGCGCCGTTACCTGCTCGCCGTTTCGACGCGGTGGCACCGAGAGCGCACGGCGCGCATCGGCGAGCTCACCCGCCAGACCCTCCTGGCCATCTCGGGCATCTCGGCCGCTCGTTGACGCAATCGCGTTGGGTCCTATGGTGGCGAAGTGCTCCCCCGCCTGCTCCGAGGGCTCGGGCCCTCGGCGCTCAGTAGCCTTCGACGGTGATGCGCCGAACCTGGATCGGCGTCGCGGGGTTGTCGCGAGCGTCGGTCGGGTTGGTCTCGATCTTGGTGACGATGTCCTCGCCCTCGATGACCTTGCCGAAGACCGGGTGCTTGGAGGCCCCGGGGCCAAACCAGTCGAGGAAGGAGTTGTGCACCGTGTTGACGAAGAACTGCGAGCCACCACTGTTGGGTTGGCCGGTATTGGCCATCGACAGGGTCATCGGCTCGTTCGAGAACTTGTGCTCCGCCGGGTGCTCGTCCTGAATGGTGCCGTGGGGGGGGCCACCGGTGCCGGAACGGCCGCTCTTCGGGTCCTTCGAGTGCGGACACCCGAACTGAAGCATGAAGCCCTTGATCACGCGGTGGAAGTGCAGGCCGTCGTAGAAGCCTTCCTTCGAGAGGTCGAGGAAGTTCTTTGCCGTCACGGGCATCTGATCGAGGTAAATCTCCGCTTTGAAGTTACCTACGGAGGTGTCGAAGGTCGCGGTCGGGTTAGCCATCGCTCCATTGTCCTTTTCCGAAAGAGTGCGCTCTTCTAGCATGGCCGGAAGGCCATGGGGCAAGACCAGCCAATATGGGCATTTGCCCTAGCGATTGCAGCGTTCGCGGCGACCCCCGCCCCCGCTGCGGCCCAGCTCGGCGAAGACGGGTCGGAGATCAACAGCAGCGACTACACCATCGACCTGTATACGGGGGTGGTCCAGGGCGGCGCCCAGATGATCGGCCTCGGCGGCGCGTTCGTTGCGATCGCCGAAGGCGTCGATGGCAACCTGGTCAACGCGGCGACCGCCGCCCACCGCCCGGGCTACTCCGTCGACCACTTCGACTACTGGCTGGGCTTCGCCTTCAACGCGCCGTTTTCGGTCGGCGACTTCTACAATACCGGCGGCTTTTCGAGTGAGGCCGGATTCGACCAGAGCGGGTTCACCTACCTGGCGCCGGCATTGAACCTCCAATGGGGGCCCTTTGGCGTCGGGGCCACCCTCGAAATCCAAACGGCGCGGATCAACTCCGAGGGAACGGCCGCCGGCGACGACGACGACGCCACGATCCGCTTCCAATTCATGAAGCTGCGCCTCCAGGCGGCGTATCAGTTCCTCGAAGGCCAGCTGATCGTGGGCTTCGGCGGTATCGTCCTCGTTCAGCGAGCCGTCGGCGGACAGAACATCCTCGACGAGGAGCATCTCTACGTCACCGACGGCCTCGGCTACGAGGTCGGCATGATCTACAGACCAAACCGTCGCCGGTACCGACTCGCGGCGTCCTTCGAAGGCCCCATCGAGACCAGCGCCGCCCAGGACGGCGACGTCATCGAGAACGATTTCTATCTGCCACGGTCAGTCTACAAGCCGTGGGAGACGCGCCTCGGGTTTGCCTATCAGTTCGGCGGACGCCCGCTCAATCCGGTGTGGCAGAACGTCGACCAGGTCGTTCAGGACGAAGTCGGCGATCTCTGGGCGTCAATGTCGAGGGACGAACGCTCTCTCTATAGGACGGAGACCTGGCGACGCCTGCGCCGCGAATACCGGGCCCAGGACCGGCGCTACCTGCTGATCAGCACCGCTGTGCACATCGTCGGCCGGTCGAGGGAGGCCGTCAGCGTCGAGAGCTTCCTGACGCAGCGCGTTCAGCACTCCGGTGACGACGTGAACCTCTCGCCGCGGTGGGGCCTCGAGACCGATCTCATCCCCAACTGGATCAGGCTGCGCTCCGGCGGCTACGTCGAACCCAGCCGGGTCGAACTCACCAACCCACGCTTCCACTACACCGTCGGCCTCGACTTCAAGGTTGGTTGGTGGGACGTCTTCGGCGTCTGGTCCGAGGACTACCTCTGGCGCCTCGGCCTCTCGATGGACATCGCCCGGGACTATTTCGTCGGCTCATTCGGCATCGGCGGGTGGTACTGACCGCAGCGGAGGTCCCAAGAAAGCGGAACCCCTTCACTCGGTCCGATGCCAGTCGCGAGACTTGAACTCGTAGCCCTGCCACTCGGCCCGGGCGCGGTCCCGAGTCCAGGGCCGTTCGAACTTGATGGCGCCGAGGGCATCGCCAAGGTCCCGCGCCGACTGGTAGCGGTCCTTCACGTCCTTCTCGAGGCACTTCATGATCACCGCTTCGACTTCCGGGTGGATGGCCATCTCCGTCCGGTCCGAGGGCAGCACGACAGGATCCGATACATGAGACATCTTCACCTTGTCCCAGTCGTCTGATTCGAAGACGAGGCGCGCAGAGACCAGGAAGTACGCGAGGCAGCCCACGCCGTAGATGTCCGCCCGGAGGTCGACTGTGCTCGGTGCGAGGATCTGCTCCGGCGCCATGAAGCCCGGGGTCCCCGGAGTGGCCCCGTCGCGGGTGAGTTTCAGGTCCCCCTTGGGCCTCTTCGAGGGAGAAACACACCTGCCGCAGCAAGTGCACGACGCGCTCGGCGGGCAACGGGCGCTGCCGAAAGACCACCTCGACCATGTCGAGGCCGTCGACGAGCTCCATCGCAAAAAAGAGCACGCCGTCTTCGCGCCGGCCGTACTCGAAGATCTTTACCGTATGCGGAGAGCTGAGGCCCGACGCGGCCTGGGCTTCGCGGTCAAAGCGCCGCCGATAGGCCTCTTCGCTCTTTGCACTGCGCTTGCGCTTGGCATGAATCAGCTTCACCGCGGCACCCCGCGTGAGGAGCGCATGATTGGCCCGCCACACCTCGCCCATGCCGCCTTCGCCGAGCTTCTCGACGAGTTCGTAGCTGCCGAGGCTGCTCGACGTCAGCTCGGTCTGGCCCACACGCTGGGTCAGGTAGGCGATGGCGACCGCGAAGACAGTTGCCATCAGGTGCGCGTGGTAGAGCCCCACCCAGCCGGCGAAGCCCGTTGGCAGTCGGCCCATCACCGCCGCCGCGATGATGTCGACGACGATGGCGAACATGCCGAAGGCGAAGGCAAAACGCCGCGTCGCGGGAAACATCACCGGATAGAGCAGCACCATCAGCGCGCCGCCGGGCCAGCCACGGACCGCGGGCTCTCCTTCGTGCCGGGACACCGCGGTCGCCGCGACCAGGAGCAGCATGTAGGCGAAGCCAATCCACTGCCATTGGGCGCGAGAGAGCCGCTTGCGGCTTACCGAAGCGAGCAGCCCGAGAGAGGCGATGAGGGCCCCGAGGGCGGCGACGACATCGGTGAGGGAGAGAGTCCCGGTGCCAATCGTCGACAGGATGATCTCCCCAGACCAAACGACGACGAGCACGCCGACGACGGTGACCGCCCGAGCCCACCCGCCCTCGAGCCAGGTCTCCTTCGTCGCGGGCTCACCCATGGGTCAGAATGGTAGAGCATTTGAGGGCCGCACCACGATCAACCCGCGAGCAATGCGCGAAGCTCGGCGACGAAGGGCGCTGGGGCCGCGATGGGAGCGACGTGGCCGCCGGGGATTTCGACCAGACGAACGCCCTTTGCCGCGGCGGCGAGGGCCCGGCACGCGTGCAGTTCGAGGGGTTGGGTCCCCTCCCCCACCGTGACGACGACGGGGCAAGAGAGGGCGGCATACTCGGTGACCGGGGTCCGGTCGGAGGTCAGCGCGCGTACCTCAGCGAAGACCTTCGGGCCCACCGCGAGGAACGCGTCACGGCGCTCCCGGGAAAGCGCGTCCCAGGCGCCGGGGCCCCCCCATATCTCGATGAAGCCGCGAAACCAGGGCTCGGTCCCGCCGAGGACCGGGTCCATGAATCGGCCGTCCCGGTTGGCGCGCTCGACCGCCTGGATCTTCTCTTCGTCTCCGAGGCCGTAGAAGACGCCCCAGATGACCGGCTCGTGCACGAGCACGGCGGCAACCTTGTCGGGCGTGCGGACCGCAGCCTTGAGCGCCAAGAAGCCGCCGTAGCTGTGGCCGACGAGGACCACCGGCTCTTCGGTGAGCTCGAGGAGCGCGGTCACCACGCGGATGTCATCGTCGAGGGAGAACTCGTCACCCCGGTGGAAGGGGGCACTGCGGCCATACCCCGGAAGGTCCGGAATGATCACCCGACGCCCCGACTCCAAAGAGAGGCGCACGGCGCCCCACTGACGCCGGTCGAGGCCCGAGCTATGCACGAGGACCACCGCCGGCTCCCGGCCTTTGGTCTCGGCGTAGAAGACCTTGCGTCCGTCGACGGTGATGATCGGCATGAAGTCTCGAAAACTGTGTCGGATGGGGCGTGAGGCGCAAGTGAGATGGTGCCGATTCTGAGCAGCCCGCGGAGCCTACGCCGCGTAGGTGAGCAGGCAGCGCAAGAAGCGGTGCCGGCTCACGCCGCGGATCGCGGTCCAGGCGATACAGTTTAGAATTCGGCCTGGCCGACGGCGCGGGGGAACGGGATGACGTCGCGGATGTTGTCGACGCCGGTCGCGTACTGCACGGCGCGCTCGAAGCCGAGACCGAAGCCCGCGTGGGGCACGGTGCCGTAGCGCCGGAGGTCTCGGTACCAATCGTAGTGCTCGATGGGCAGGCCCATCTCGCGGATGCGGGCGTCGAGGACGTCGAGGCGCTCTTCACGCTGACTGCCGCCGATGATCTCACCGATGCCCGGCGCGAGCACGTCCATCGCGGCGACGGTCTTCCCGTCGTCGTTCTGACGCATGTAGAACGCCTTGATGTCCTTGGGGTAGTTCACGAGGGCCAGGGGCCCACCGATGACCTCCTCCGAGAGGTAGCGCTCGTGCTCGGACTGGAGGTCCACGCCCCACTTCACCGGAAACTCGAACTTCTTGTCCGCCTTCTCGAGGCGGGCAACGGCGTCGCCGTACTCCATGCACTCGAACTTCGAGGTCACCAGCTTTTCGAGGCGCTCCGTCGCCATCTTGTCGACGAACTTGGAGAAGAACGCCATGTCGTCGCCGCGCTCGTCGAGGACCGCCTTGAAGATGTACTTCAGGAAATCCTCGGCGAGGCGCACGTCGTCGTCGAGGTCGGCGAATGCGATCTCGGGTTCGATCATCCAGAACTCGGCGAGGTGACGGCGGGTATTGGAGTTTTCGGCGCGGAAGGTCGGCCCGAAGGTATAGACCTGTCTCATCGCCAGGCAGTAGGCCTCGACGTTGAGCTGCCCGGAGACGGTCAGGAAGGTCTCGCGGCCAAAGAAGTCCTGATCGAAGTCGATGGACCCGTCTTCGGACCGGGGCAGGTTCGCGAGGTCGAGGGTCGAGACCCGAAACATCTCGCCGGCCCCCTCCGCGTCACTGGTGGTCACGATCGGCGTGTGGATCCAGCAGAAGCCCCGCTCGTGGAAGAAGCGGTGCACGGCCTGGGCGAGGCAATTGCGAACCCGGGTCACGGCACCGATGACGTTGGTGCGCATGCGCAGGTGGGCATGGTCCCGGAGGAACTCCATCGAGTGACGCTTGGGTTGCATCGGATAGGAGTCCGGGTCTTCGACCCAGCCGAGGACCTCGACCTGGCTCGCGCGGACCTCGACGGTCTGCCCCTTGCCCTGGGACTCGACGACCTCGCCGGTAACTCGCACGGAGCAACCGCTGGTGATCTTGAGCACCGTGTCCTGGTACTCGGCGAGCTCACTCGGCGCGACGATCTGCAGCATGCCGAAACACGAGCCGTCGTGCAGATTGATGAAGGAGAGCCCAGCCTTCGAGTCACGGCGGGTGCGGACCCACCCTTGGACGACGACGGTGGACCCGACGGCGGGGTCTCCGGCGAGGATTTCGACGATGCGTTTTGCGGCGGCCATGGGGCCGCTAGGTAGCACAGGCGGCGCGCCTCGTCGCGCCGGTCAGGTTGGCCGGAGACGCTGAATCTTCGCGCCGCCCTTCGGGTCCTCCGGCGGCAACGCCAGGGTCTTCTGCTGGATGACCGGCAGCGCCCGGACCAGATGGCCGTCGGCGTGCATCTCCGAGAAGGGCTTGGCGAAGATCAGCACTGCCCGGTAGAGCTGGGCAAAGGGTCGACTGATGTGGGGGGCGACTCCGTCACGCACCTGCCGCGCCTCGGCCGGAGCGGCTCGCACGTCGGCCACGGCGAGAGCGAGGCGCAACTCCGCAGCCCGGGCGACCCCGAGGGGCGGCGCGGTGAGCTCGGCCAGTTGCCCGATTGCGCCCGGGTCGAGGCTCTTCACGGCAGGGCCATCGGGTAGTTCTTCGCCGTCGAGGACCTGGGCGAGGTCGTCGAGGGAGAGCCCCGAGTGATCGATGCTCCGGGCGATGAATGCTGCGTCGGCGGCCTCGAAGTGCTGCCCCGCGCCGTGGGAGTCGCCGAAGAACACCGGCGAGGTCCCGTCCACGACGACCGCGCGCTCGGCTCCGACCAGGCGTGCGAGGTCCCGGAGCAAGTCCCCCAGTTCACGCCGGGCGCTCGAGATCGCCTCCCGGGGGAGAGCCTCGGAGATCACACGGCCGAGCTGGGTGAAGGTCGCGGCGAGGGCGTCGAGGCGCTCTTGCTTCAGTTCGCGGTCTCGGGGCGCGTCGGCAAACCGGACCACGAGGCGGAACTCCGCCTCGGTCATCGACCAGATCAGCCGAGCGTCGTCGGGGTCCGAACCCCCGATTTCGAGTTTGGCATCGGTGCCGCCGAGCTCGCTCGCGCAGAGCTCGAGAAATTTCAGGACCTCGTTCACGGGCGCATTAGAGCACAACTCGCGGGGCTGACGTGGTGTCATGGGCTTTCCCTCAGACCATGCCGGCCCCTGGGCCGTCGGGAGACCCCATGCCGCGCTTCGCCTTGGCTTTTTCGCTCGGAATCCTGGTCGTGGTCGGCACGCCGGAGGGCGCCCGAGCTCAGATGGAGGCCGAATCCCAGGCGCCATCGCCCCGGCGAGCCATGGGCATGACCGTGGACGGCAACCTCCCGGCGGTGCTGCTCGATGACGACGTGGCCTGGGAGCCCAACCGCGTGCCGCTGTCGGTCTGTACCGTGACCCGGTGCGCCCCGGTCGTCGACCACGAGCAATGCACGGTCCCGACCTGCCCCGGGCCCGGAAACCTTCTCCGTCTCGGCCATTCGGTCGGCGACGTCTCCTCATGGCCCACGAGCGTTGGCGGGTTCAACGAAGAAATCGCGGAGCTGACCGGTGACGCGCACTTCAGCGGCATCAGCTACGCCTTCGGGTACCACCCCGAGACCAACGACGACGGCGACGACGGTGAGGGCGTCTTCTTGCACGCGGGACTGCTCGCTACCGCCGGGACCCTCGGCGCTGGCGGCGGCGCGCTGCTCGGCGCCACCGGGTCCATCGGCGTGCTCGTCGCTGCCCGGGGCGAGCGCATCTACGACAACGCGCGCATGCACGAGACGCTCTTCTTCGGAGACCGCATGCGCCTGATGGTGCGTGGCGGCTACCTCGCCGCCCTCTCCTCCCAGAATGACGGCTTCATCGCGAACGTGGGGTTGGCCTTCGAGGCGGAGAATCGCATCGAAGGCACGGCCTGGGCCGTGCCCACCCTCATCTCGGTCTTCATCCCCGAGCTCGGCGCGACCTTCCGGGAGGGCGCGTCCCCAGGCTTTTACGCGCGCTTCAGCATGCCCATCCGCCTTCACGTCACGAAGCGGGCCGGCATCGAGCTGCGTTTCAGCGTATCGGCGGTCGAGCGCGTCGACGACCAGGGCGTCGAGGGGCTGCTCACCTTCAGTCTCGGAGGCTTCAGGCAATGATGGCGCGACTCGAGAAGCTCTTCGCTGCGATGGCGATGGTCGCCCTCATGGTCGCCGCCGCGCCGTGCGACGCATCCGCTCAAGCCTACGAAGACTCCGATGATCCCTGGACCATGAGCCCCTACCTCGAGCTCGGTCCGCGTATCGGCGGCGCCCCCGGGGCACCGGCGGGCATCGACAGCCGGGCAGGCATGGAGATTGGCCTGGGCGCAGACTGGGTGGGCGGCGCCGGGTGGGGCTTTGGCCTGAATCTGGTGAGCGGCTTCGGCGTACAAGGCGACCCGAGCCCCGCGCTCTTCCACTTCACGGTCGAGCCCAGCTTCGTCAAACGCCTGCCTTTCCTCACCACGGAGGTGCTGACCATCGGCCTCGGACCGAGCTTTGGCGTGAGCCAGGGCTCTTTCGATTCGAGGTGCCCGGACAACTGCACCCCGGAGATGCAGGCCGAGGGCGTGACCTACAACGCCCACGATTCCTTCGTCGTCGGCGGCACCCTGACCCTGGCCGTCGACCACGTGATCGGCGGATATGACACGGGGGCCGTCGTCGGCATCGCCCTCCGGGGCCGCGGGCTCTGGGCCGTCGCCGACGAGGTCTCCCCGGCCCGATGGTCCGGGGCGATCCTCCTGCGCGTCGGTGCGCGCTTCAGCTTCAGCCACTGAACGGAAGCGCCCCGGGCGTCAGCGCCCGCGGAAGGCCCGGGGGTCCGGGCGCCGGGTGCGCAGCCAGTACTCGGTGGTGAAGCCCGGCCAGATGGTGAAGTTGCGTCCCGCCTGGTCGAGGTACCAGCTCTGGCAGCCGCTCGACCACACCATGTGCCCCATGCGGTCCATCAGGCGCTCGTTGAAGAGGCGCTGTTCGGACGCGCGCACCTCGAGGGAGGTGAGGCCGTCCCGGTCCATGCGGTCGAGGCACTTCATGATGTAGTGAACCTGGGCCTCGATCATGAAGACGATCGAGTTGTGACCGAGGCCGGTATTGGGACCGACGAGCAGGAAGAGGTTCGGGAAGTCGGCGACGGTGATGCCGTAGTAGGCCTCGGCGCCCTTTTGCCACGCGTCGTTGAGCGCGAGGCCGTCTCTGCCGCGCACCGATACGTGGGTCAGGAACTCGTCGACGACAAAGCCCGTACCGAGGACGATCGCGTCGACCTTTCGCGAAGTACCATCTCGAGTCACGACCGAGTCCCGAGTGATGGTCTCGATGGGGTCGGTCTCGAGATGCACGTTGTCGCGGCAGAGGGCCGGGTAGTAGTCGTTGGAGTAGAGGATGCGCTTGCAGCCCATGGTGTAGTCGGGCGTGACCTTCGCCCGGAGCGCCGGGTCGGCAATCGACTGGCGGATGAAGCGCCTGGCGAGGGCCTCGCGGACCCGCATGAGGCGCGGGTCCACCACGAAGCCGGCCCCCATCGACTCTGCTGCGAGGTAAATGCCGTTGCGCACCGCGGACGTCAGCCACGGCGACCGGACGAAGCGCTCACGCCACGCGTCGGAGACCGGCATGTCCTGCTTGGCGAGGACCCACGGCGGCGTGCGCTGAAAAACGTGCAGCGTCTGGGCTTCCTTCGCGACCTCGGGGACGAACTGGATGGCGCTCGCGCCGGTTCCGATGGCGGCGACCTCTTTGCCCCGGAGGTCGACGTCGTGGTCCCACCGGGCCGAGTGCATGACTGGGCCCTCGAACGAATCGAGGCCCGGCACGTCCGGGTACCGAGGGCGCTGGAAGGGCCCCGTCCCGGCGACGAGGACGCGCGCCGTGACCTCTTCTGAGCCGTTGATGGTGATGCGCCAGAGCCGCGCGTCGTCGTCCCAGGCGGCCGCCGTGACTGGCGAGTCGAAGCGTATGTGCGGCCGAACCGCGTACTTGTCGGCGCAGTGCTCGAGGTACTCGAGGATCTCCCACCACGGCCCGAAGGTCCGCGTCCAGTCGGGCTTCTGCTCGAACGAATACGAATAGAGGTGGCTCGGGATGTCGCAGGCGCAACCCGGGTAGGTATTGTCGCGCCAGGTTCCGCCGAGCCCGGACGCCGCTTCGAATATCTGAAAGTCGTGGCGCCCCGCGTCTTTGAGCTTGATGGCCATGCCGAGGCCGGCGAAACCGGCACCGATGATGGCGACGGCCAAGTCTGGCGCGTCGGGGGCGCTTG